>DATJVC010000017.1 GCA_035501935.1 Gammaproteobacteria bacterium
GGGTCATCGAGGGTGATGCGCTCGTCCACTTCGCGCTGTTTGATGGCGGCGGTGATGAGCCGCAATGCCCCGAGGCGGCGCTTGTCCTGCGCCCGCATCGCCGCCTTCACATCCTCATTGATACGTTCTTTGAGCACGATCGCGGGAGAAATCAAGCCCGTCGAATCGGGCGGCGTGATCCAGAACGGCGATCAACGCCGGCGATCCCCGCCGCGACCGCCGCGTGCGGCCAGACGAGCCGCCGCCTCGCGTTGTTTGAGCAGCTTCTGTTGCGGGGTGGTCGCGATGGAGGTGCGGGAAACCTTTTTCTGCCAGCGCTTGACCGCGGCCGCCGCCTTGCGCTTGCGCACCTGGGTCGGCTTTTCGTAGAACTCACGGCGGTGGATTTCGGCCAGGATACCGGCCTTTTCACAGGCGCGCTTGAAACGGCGCAGGGCAACGTCAAACGGTTCGTTGTCGCGAATCTTTACTGTTGGCATGCAGCTTTTATTTCCTTTCCAATTACAGGCGCTATGCAAGGGGCGGCCATTGTAGTGAGGAGGCCGGTTAAATGCAAAAATAGCTTCCATGAAAGTATTGGGCATCGAAACGTCCTGTGACGAGACCGGGGTGGCGGTTTACGACGCCGAGCGCGGACTACTGGCGCACCGGCTGTACACGCAGGTGGCCATGCACGCGGCCTACGGCGGGGTGGTGCCTGAGCTGGCCTCGCGCGATCATGTGCGCAAGACCGTGCCGTTGATCCGCGAGGTGCTGACGGCAGCGGGCCTCACGATGCAGGACTTGAATGGCGTGGCCTACACCGCCGGGCCGGGGTTGATCGGCGCGCTGCTGGTGGGCGCCGCGGTCGGCCGCGCGCTGGCCTGGTCGCTCGGCATCCCGGCCATCGGCGTGCATCACATGGAGGGGCACCTGCTCGCGCCCATGCTTGAGGATGATCCGCCGCCGTTTCCGTTCGTGGCGCTGCTGGTCTCCGGCGGCCATACGCAGTTGTTCCGCGTCGAAGGCGTGGGTCATTACACCCTGCTCGGCGAATCGCTGGATGATGCCGCCGGCGAGGCCTTCGACAAGACCGCGAAAATCCTGGGACTGGGTTATCCCGGCGGCCCGGCGCTGGAAAAACTGGCGAAGCAGGGCAGGGCAGGCCGTTTTCGTTTCCCGCGCCCGATGACCAACCGGCCCGGACTCGATTTCAGCTTCAGCGGCTTGAAGACGCACGCGCTCAACACGCTGGCGCAATGCGGCGGCGACGCGCAAAGCAGGGCCGACATCGCGCTCGCCTTCTCCGAGGCCGTGATCGACACGCTGGCGATCAAATGCCGCCGCGCCTTGAAGCAGACCGGTTTGAAGGCGCTGATCGCGGCGGGCGGCGTCAGCGCCAACGCGGCATTGCGCGCGCGGCTGGAGGACATCGCGCGTGAAGCGAAGGGTCGTGTGTATTACCCACGCGCGGAATTCTGCACCGACAACGGCGCCATGATCGCCTATGCCGGTTACCGGCGGCTGGCCGCCGGCCAGCACGAGCCGCTGTCGTTCCAGGCCCATCCGCGCTGGCCGATGTCCGAATTGCCGGTGGTATGAGAGAACCTCAATTTCTGTCTATGCGGTCTTCAGTGCCGGCGAGCAGGTTGCGGATGTTGGAGCGATGGCGCCAATAGAGCAGTGCGGACATGGCCGTTGTGGCGAATAAACAAGACAGCGGGTAGTTCCACCACCACGCCAGCGCGGGCGTGACGGCGGCGGCGGTGAGCGCCGACAGGGAGGAAATCCTGAATATCGCGGCCATGAGCAGCCAGACGGCGATGAAGCTCAGACCCAGCGGCCAGGCCAGTCCGAGCAGCACGCCGATGAAGGTGGCGACACCCTTGCCGCCCTGGAAGCGGAAGAACACGGGATAGAGATGGCCGAGAAAGGCCGCGCCCGCCGTCAGTCCGAGAATAAGAGAGTCCGCGCCCAGGGCCCGGGCGAGCAGCACGGGCAGCAGGCCCTTCAAACTGTCGCCGATGAGGGTGGCCGCCGCCGCGCCCTTGCCCGCCACGCGCAGCACGTTGGTGGCGCCGGGATTGCCGGAACCGGCGGCGCGCGGGTCGGGCGCGCCGATGACGCGGCAGACGAGGATCGCCGTCGAAATCGATCCGCACAGATAGCCCACCGCGATGCTGAGGATGCTCCACATGACGGCATTGGAAGGCATCCGCGCTTGACAGGTCAAGAGCGCTTCGGTCTCATGTGTCCTCCGGGAGCGGGGGCGGGGCATGGACATTCTCTACATCCACGATTTGCGCATCGACACCGTCATCGGCGTGTATGATTGGGAACGGCGCATCCGGCAGACCGTGGTCTTTGACATCGATCTGGGCGTCGACGTGCGCAAGGCGGCGGCGTCCGACGGCATCAATGACGCCGTCGATTACGGCGAAGTGGCGCAGCGCGTCATCGCCTTCGTCGGGGCCAGCCAGTTCACGCTGGTGGAGACGCTGGCGGAAAAGGTGGCGGAACTCATCCAGAACGAATTCAAGGTGCCGTGGCTCAGGCTCAAGCTCAACAAACAGGGCGCGGTGCGCGGGGTGCGCGACGTCGGCGTGGTCATTGAGCGCGGTAAAAAGTGAGGGGGAGTATATGAACAACAAGCGCAACCTTGGAAATGTACTCTGGATGCTGGCGCTGGCCTTGGTGCTGGGTGCCTGTGCCCGCATGGAGGCGAGCAAGCGCGCGGACGCGCTGGATGACGCCACCAAGACTTATGCCCAACTTCTGCGCTGGGGGCAATGGAGCGATGCCGTGAAGTACATCGTGTTGCGCAAGGGCCAGCCCAGACAGGTGAATTTGGACACGCTGAAGGACATTCGCGTGTCTTCCTATGAGATCAACGATATGGTCATGGCATCGGATCAAAAGGAGGCTGCGGTGACGGCGGTGATTACCTTCTACCACGAACGATCCGGCGTCATTCATACGCTGGAGGATCACCAGGTGTGGTGGTACAGCGATGAGGGCAGGCACTGGTTGCTCGACTCCGAACTGCCGGATTTCATCGGAGCATTGAAGAAGAGGCAGTGACCTCCGTGGGTTCCACGGGCGCTTCGCGGGCCCTGCCGTTGCCGACCGGCGAGGCGGCGGAGCACAGCAATACACTCCGTAATCGCATTGCCGCCGCCATCGACAGCGCCGGCGGCGCCATTCCCTTCCGCGAGTTCATGTGCATGGCGCTCTATGAGCCGGGGCTGGGTTATTACGCCGCCGGGGCGGCCAAGTTCGGCGCCGCGGGGGATTTCGTCACCGCGCCGGAAATCTCGCCGTTGTACGGCCGCTGCCTGGCCCGGCAGATCGCAGAGGTGTTGCGGGCGCTGGATGGCGGGGATCTGCTGGAGTTCGGCGCCGGCAGCGGCCGGCTCGCCGTCGATGTGTTGCGGGCGCTGGCGGAGGAGGGCGTCCTGCCCGCGCATTACCACATCCTCGAAGTCAGCCCTGATCTGCGCGCGCGCCAGCAGCAGTTGATCCGCGCCGAATTGCCGGAATACTGCGGACAAATAATCTGGCTGGATCGCTTGCCAAAGCCATTCGCCGGGGTGGTGCTGGCGAATGAAGTGCTGGATGCCATGCCGGTGACCGTGTTTCGCAGGCAAAAGCACGGCTATGCGGAGATGTACGTCGGTTGCCAGGATGGAAACTTTCACTGGAAGGAGAAAGACATCCCGCCGGATTCCGAACCCGCACAGGCCATTGCCGCGTTGGAGAAGGAATGCGGTGAATTCGCCGCCGGCTACACCTCCGAATACAACCCGCTGCTCGGCGGCTGGTGGCGTGCGCTGGGCGATTGTTTGCAGCGCGGGCTGGTGTTGATCGCGGACTATGGCCACCCACGCCGCGAGTATTATCACCCGCAACGCGTGCGCGGCACGCTGCTGTGCCATTACCGTCACCACGCGCACGACGATCCGTTCCTGCACGTGGGCTTGCAGGACATCACCGCCTCGGTGGATTTCACCGCCGTCGCCGAATCCGCGCAAGCCGCGGATTTCACGGTCGCCGGCTACAGCACGCAGGCGCATTTTCTGCTGTCGCTGGGCCTGCTGGAATACTATGAGGAGGCGGTGCGCGTACAACCCGACCATGCGCCGATCTTGTCGCGGCAGGTGCAGCAGCTGACACTGCCGGGCGAGATGGGCGAGCGCTTCAAGGTGCTCGCCGCGACCCAAGGGCTCGACCTGCCTTTGCGCGGCTGTTCCGCCTTCAACGCCCTCGAACGTTTGTAGATTGCGGCTCTATTCCACTTTCGGCGCCGGGCGCGGGCGAAATTGGAACAGGAGTTTCATGCCGGTCTTGCGGATGGGGAATTTTTTGACGAGCGCGAAGCCGTATTGGTCGAATAGCTGCCGCAGATTTCCCTCGGTAAACAGACCGACGTGCACCGGCGGTGAAAACCCGGCCCAATCGGCGACATTTGCCGGCAGGTTGGGGCTGCCGAGATCGGGCGTGGTGATGAAGATGTGGCCGCCCGGCGCCAGGGTGGCGGCGAAGAGCTTCATCAAATCATGCGGATTGCTCACGTGCTCGATGACTTCCGAGCAATGAATGAAATCAAATTTTCTTTCCGGCCGGTAGTTGTCATATGACATGCATTCAAACCGGCACGCCGGAAATTCGCGGCGCGCGTAGGCGATGCTGCCGGTATCCACGTCGAGGCCGGTGGCCTCGGCGCCGAGCCGGCGCGCGGCATTGACGAAGAAGCCGCCGCCGCAACCCACGTCAAGCACGCGCTTCCCGCGCAGATAACCCCACAGGCGCAACCCGCGCAGCAGCGACTTGCGTCCACGCGAGCCGGCATGCGGGTAGAAGGCCTGGTTGATCTGCCGCCATCCCTGGTAGGTTGCGTTGAGCCGGCGCTGGTCCGGCATCGGATTGAGAAAAGCAAATCCGCAGTCTGTGCAGCGGTCGTGGCGATAGCCCTTTATTTCCAGATAGAAGCCGATCCGCGCTGAGTTGCAGAGTGGACAGGCGTGGAGGGCAATGCCCTCCGGAGTTTCATTCATGGTGTCAACGCGCGGATGGCGGCGGTGCGGAGTTGATGCAGTTCGCCGGCGAAGGCCTCGCCGGCCAGGCCGCGTTCCAGCAGCGTGGTGGTGTCCACCGCCACGGCGGCCTGCCGCGCGCGGCGCAGCAGATCGGCCTGCGGGTAGGGCTGGTCTTCCAGCCCGAGCCGTCCGCGCCGGTCCGCTTCGCAGGCCAGCAGAAACTGTTCAAAGCGCTCCGGGCGGCGAAAGGCATCGGTCGATTCCAGCAGCTTGAGCTTCGTGTCCGGGCGCAGCTCGTCGGCGCGGTGGCAGAGGCCGTGATAACGCGCGACGATGATGGCCAGTTCCCGATAGTCGTTCGGCACGCGGCAGCGATCGCATAATTCCTCCAGCAGGCGCACGCTGCGCTCTTCGTGGCCGTGATGCCGCGGCAGAAACTCGGCGGGCGTCGTCCCTTTGCCGAGGTCGTGCATGAGCGCCGCGAAACGGATGCGGGGGTCGTCGCTCAACCGCGCCGCCTGATCCAGCACCAGCAGAATGTGCACGCCGGTGTCCACTTCCGGGTGATAGTCGGCGCGCTGCGGGACGCCGAAGAGCCGATCGATCTCCGGGAACAGCACGGCCAGCGCGCCGCATTCGCGCAGCACCTCGATGTAACGCCTGGGGTGTAATTCAGCCAGCGCCCGCACTGTCTCCTGCCAGACACGCTCGGCGGTGAGGTCGTTGAGTTCGCCGTCCGCCGCCATGGTCCGCATCAGCGCCAGGGTTTCCGGGGCCACGGTGAAATCGAGTTGCGCCGCGAAGCGCGCCACGCGCAGCACCCGCAGCGGATCCTCGACAAACGCGGGCGAGACGTGCCGCAGGGTTTTCGCGTTCAGGTCCGCCTGGCCGCCGTGGAGATCGACAAGCGCGCCCTGTTCGTCCTCGGCCATCGCATTGATGGTGAGATCGCGGCGTTGCAAATCCTCCTCCAGCGTCACCTCGGGGCTGGCGTGCACGGTGAAACCCTTGTAGCCGCGCCCGGACTTGCGCTCGGTGCGCGCCAGGGCGTATTCCTCGTGCGTCTGCGGATGCAGGAACACGGGGAAGTCCCTGCCGACTGGTGTGTATCCCAGTGATTCCATCTGCGCCGGCGTGGCGCCCACCACCACCCAGTCGCAGTCCTTGGTTTTCAAACCCAGCAGCCGGTCGCGCACGGCACCGCCAACTTTGTATATTTTCACTTGATTGCGGGTGTTCAGGCCGGAAGGCTGATGCGGTGGCGGAAATCATCGTAGCGTCGGCGCTGTCCGGAAGGCAGCAGATAATCCGGCGCGACCGCTTCCAATGGCGTGGGCATGATGCCCAGCGCAGCGAGCGCGCCGCCGCCCACGCAGATGCTGTCCACTTGCAATGAACGCAGATTGTCGCGCGAGAAGGGCTTGCCCGGGGCGTATTCCAGCACGCTGGCCTGCAGTTTCGAAAGAAAATACGGCAACGGCACAATAAAGCGACGCACCCCGATGATTTGCGCCGTGTAGGCCACCAGCTGATGCAGTGTATACGTCCGCGGGCCGCACAGGTCGTAACGCCGGCCATAACTGTGCGGATCGTCGAGGCAGCGCGCCATTGCCTCCGCCACATCAGTCACGCATACCGGCGCAAAACGCGCTTGGGGACAGGCCAGCGGAAAAAACAACGGCGTCCAGCGCAACAACTGGGCAAAACGGTTAAGAAATCTCTCGCCGGGACCGAAGATGACCGAGGGACGGAAACTGGTGACCTGTAAACCATGGCGCGCCGCATCTTGGACCAATTCCTCCGCCCGGCCGTTGCTTTGCAAATAGTGACTCGGGCCGGCTGGACTGGCGTGCAGCGCGCTCATGTGCAACAGGCGATGTACGCCCAGATCGCGGCAGGCGGCGATGAGCTTCTCCACCAATTCGACATGGACATGATGGAAGTCGCGGCCGTCATCGCCGTGCTCATTCAGAATGCCGACCAGATTGATGGCGGCCGTGCAGCCTGCAAGATGCATGCGCAGATGGGCCGGGTTGTGCACGTCCGCCTCGATCAGCCGGAGGGTCGGGATCACCAGCAGGTCGCGGTGCTTTTCCCGGCGGCGCGTCAGGACCTTCAAGCGGTGGCCATCCCGCGCCAGCCGGCTGATGAGGTGGCGGCCCACGAAACCCGTGCCGCCCAGCAAGGCGATCTGATGCGTGTGCATGGATGATCAGTTCACGCTGCAGAACGCGGGGGTGCCGTTGACGGGGGGGATGGCCGCGAGGCGCTTCAGCAACGGCGTCACCGCCTGCTTCAGGCGCATTTCATACACGGCGGCATGATAGAGCAGGCCGCGCACGTAGCGCCGCGTCTCCGTGATCGGGATTGTATCCACCCAAATCTCCGCCGGCGTGCAATGGTCGGCGGGCCGCCACTGCTGCACCCGTTTGGGTCCGGCATTGTAGGCCGCCGCCGCCATCGCCAGGTTGCCGTCGTACTTGTCCAGCATGGCGCGCAGATAAGTGCTGCCGAGAAACACATTGGTCTTCGCCGACAGCAATTCGTTCTTGCCCTTGTAGGGATATTTCAATTTCCTGGCGGTTTGTCTGGCGGTGGCGGGCATGAGCTGCATCAAGCCCACCGCGCCGGCGGGCGATCGGATGTCTTCGCTGAAGGCGCTTTCGCTGCGGATCAGGCTGTACAGCACCGGCAATTCCAGACCGCGCGCCTCGGCGGTCTGCTCCAGCAGCGTTTTGTAGGGCAGTGGATAGCGCATCTCCAGATCGCCGTACTCATGGGCCTTGTTCAGCGCCAGCAGCGTGCGGTCATACCACTCTTGTTGATAGGCGGCGATGGCCGCCACCCCCAGCCCATGCGCGTCCAGCGACTGGATCGCGTACTGCCATTCACGCCGCGCCTCGGTGCTCAGGCCCAGCTGCCGCAATTCCAGCGCCCGCCGTATGGCCGGCCGTTTCAGAAAGGCCCCGACTTCCGCCATCGGCCGTTCCAGCGGCTGGTGAGTGATGTCATAGAAAACGCCCAGGCGTTCCGCCGCGCGCAGCCCGTAGTAATCGTGTTCCTGCGCCAGCGATTGATATTCGCCGTGCGCCGCCGCGGCGTCGCCGGTTTCCTCCAGCGCGCGCGCGTGCCAGTAGCGCCAGCACAGCGCGTCCATGTCCGGCGCGGGCGGGCGTTCCGTCCATTGCCGCAACCGCCGCCAGTCGCGATGCTGCAATGCCGTCATCAACTGCGCCAGCTGCACCTTGTCGGTAACCGCACCAGCGGGGACCTCATCCAGGAAGCGCGGCGCGTTGTCGAGGCGTTGCCGGGCCGCCGCGAGCGCGATGGCCGCGGTGATTGCGCCCTGTTCCTCCGCACTGTAGGCGTAGCGCCCGTGCAGTGCCTGCCATCGGGCGTGGGCCCGATCGGCGTCCTGTGCCGCCAGCCGCTCGATGCCCTCGCGAACGATGAAGCGGACGCGCGGATGATCGGTTTTCAGGGCGGCGACGCCCAGCGTGGTCTCGGGTCTGGCGTGCATGTTGCGCCACAAGACGAACCAGCGTTTGTCCGCCGCCGGCAGGGAATTGCCGAGGGCGGCGGCTTCCCCGGCGCGATTGTTTCGTGCCAGGGCGATGACGCGTTGCCAGCGCAAGTCCGCGGCCGTGGCGGCGTCGCTGTGTTCCAGCAGCGCGGCCATCACCGCATCGCAGGATTTGGGCAGAACCTCGTCGCTTCCCCACAGGGACAAAAGCCCGGGCCGCAGATCCTCCTGCCAGCCCGTCGCCAGGCGCGTTTCGAAATAATAGCAACGCAAGGTGGGATCCCTTTGCGGCGTGTAGTCGCGCAGAAAATCCTCACGGGCCTGCCGGCGGGCGAGCAGCATCAGCCAGTCGGCGCGGAGTTGCTCGCCGAGGCTCGAACCGCCATCCGCCGCCATGAACGTGTGCACCGTTTCCGCCGGGGCATGTTCCAGATCGTGATCCAGCATGGCGTATTGCAGATAGGGATAAAGCACGTAATTCTCGAGGCCGGACGCCAGTTTCCTGCCGCGTGCGTAGTCTTCCTTCTGAAAGGCGTGGTAGGCGTCGAGAAAACGCTCACGCTCACCGGCGGCGGGCAGCGCCGGCGCCGGCAGGCACAGCAGGGCGCCGAGCAAGACGCGGGCGGCGCCGAGCGAGTGGTTGGAGAGGCTCATACAGTCATTTTCGGCGTTGCCGCCAGCGCCTGCAACTCCGGCCGGTATGGAGTGATTTCCGAAACCGGAAGTCCGGGGTGGATTTGTTCAGAGCTTCAATATCACTTCGGGTACAATTTCATCATGACGTTGCTTCTGCTTTATGCCCTCGTGGGCGTGGCGGCCGGGTTTTTCGGCGGTTTGTTCGGGCTGGGCGGCGGCATCGTCGTGGTGCCGGCCCTGTACTTTTTATTCAAGGCCGCCGCCTTTCATCCGGAGGTGATGATGAACATGTCGGTCGGCACCTCGCTCGCCACCGCCGTCTTCACCGCCACCACCTCCACCTGGGCGCATCACCGTCGCGGCGCCGTGCAGTGGCCGGTGGTACGACGGCTCGCGCCGGGCGTGCTGGCCGGTGGCCTGCTGGGCGCTTTCGTGGCCGGCGGGATCCCCGCCAATGGGTTGCGGGTGTTTTTCGGTCTTTTCGAAATCGCGGTTGCCTGGCAGTTGCTGCGCAACTGGCGGCCCAAATCCGGCCGCGGATTGCCATCCACCGCCGTCATGATTGCGGTAGGTGGTGTATTCGGCGCGCTTTCCGCCCTGCTCGGCATCGGCGGTGGCACGCTGACGGTGCCCTTTCTGTTCTGGTGCAACATCGGCATGCGCGAATCGGTCGCCACCTCGGCCGCCGTCGGCCTGCCGATCACACTCGCCGGCGCGGTGGGGCACGTACTGGCCGGATGGGGGCAGTCGGGACTGCCGCCGGGGAGCACCGGCCACCTCTATTGGCCGGCCCTGGCCGCCATCGCCGCCACCAGCATTTTTGCCGCGCCGCTGGGCGCGAAGCTGGCGCACGCGCTGCCGGTGGACACGCTGAAACGCGCCTTCGCCGTGGTGGTGGCGGTGGTCGGCGTGCGCATGTTGTGGGGCTGAAAATCAAATGACCGGAACAACGGCCACCGGTGAAACCGCGGCGCTGCTGCGCGGCCGGCGCACGACGCATGCGTTCAAGCCCGAGCTCCCGCCGCGCGAACTGATCCTGCAAGCCATCGAGCTGGCGCGCTGGGCGCCGAATCACCGCCTGACCGAACCATGGCGCTTTCACCTGCTGGGGCGGCGGACGGCCGGGGCGCTGGCGGATTTGAACGCGGAACTGACCGCGGCGAAGCAGGATGCCGCGGCGGCCGAGGCCAAGCGCCGCCGCTGGCTCTCGGTACCCGGCTGGCTCCTGGTGACCTGCGTGAAATCGGCGGACGCGGTGCAGGCGCGCGAGGATTACGCCGCCTGCGCCTGCGCGGTGCAGAATCTCATGCTGTACCTGTGGAGCCGGGGCGTGGGCACGAAATGGAACACCGGCAAGGTGACGCGCGATCCGCGGTTCTTCGAATGCGTGGGCGTGGACGGGGGCCGTGAAGAAGTCGTGTCGCTGCTCTGGTACGGTTATCCTGCGGAGGTCACGGAGACCCGGCGGCAGCCGCTGGAGAAAATTCTGCGCGAGCGGCCGTGACAATGGCGCTCCCCGCACATGTACCGCTGGCGGTCGCCACGCGCGGCGATACGGTGGAGTGCGTGCATTACGGTTCCATCGCCGTCGCCGACGCAAAGGGGAAAATATTGTGGTCTGTGGGCGACGCGCATGCGCCGGTGTTCGGCCGTTCGGCGCTGAAGCCGTTCCAGGCCATGCCGCTGCTGGCCCACCCGGAGGCGGGGAAATACCAGTTCACCGCCAGGGAGATCGCGATCCTTTGCGCCAGCCACTCCGGCGAGCCGCGCCATGCGGACGCCGTGCTCGGCGTGCTCGGCAAGGCCGGCTGCCATCTGCGTGATCTGCAATGCGGTGTGCACCCGCCGCTGTATCTGGAGGCGCTCGAACAGCGGCCGCACGCCGAGGACATCTACACGCCGGTGCATCACAATTGTTCCGGCAAGCACGCAGGCATGCTGGCGCTGGCGCGCCTGCTGCAGGCGCCGACGGCAACTTATCTCGAATCACAACATCCGGTGCAACAGGCCATTCGCGGTTGCGTCGCGCATTTCACCGGTGTGCCGGCGGCGGATCTGGCCGCCGGCGTGGATGGTTGCAGCGCGCCGAACTACGCAGTGCCCTTGTCGGCGCTCGCCGCCGCCTACGCCCGCCTCGGTGACCCGGCGCCAGACGCCTGCTACGGCGACGCGCCGGCGCGCGTGTACGATGCGATGACCCGGCATCCTGAACTTGTGTCAGGCCTGAAACGTTTCGATCTGGCGCTGACGCACACGGGCCACGGCGAATGGATCTCCAAGGGCGGCGCCGAGGGCGTGCAATGCCTGAGCGTGCGCCGGCACGGTTTCGGCGTTGCCATCAAGATAGCCGACGGCGCCACCCGCGCCGCGCAGACCGCCACCGTGGAGACATTGCGGCAATTGGAATTGCTGCCGAAGCCCGAGGACACCCCGTTGCGTGACTACCGGCGGCTGAGCCTGCTCAATGTGCGCGGCATACAAACCGGCGAGGTCTATCCGGTCTATGTGCTGCGCCGGGATGCCGGCTGATGCTGCTGCGACGGGAGACGATCCACGTGTCCACGCGCGGCCGCGGCGCTTATGAGATCACCGGCGCGTTGCGCGACCTGGCGCGCGATGTCCGCGGCGAGGGCATGTGTCATTTATTCGCGCAGCACACCAGCGCTTCGCTCATCATCTGCGAGAACGCCGATCCACAGGTGCTGCGTGATCTGGAAAATTTTCTGGCGCGGCTGGCGCCGGACGGCGATCCCCTGTTCCGGCACGACGCCGAGGGCGGAGACGACATGCCCGCGCACGTGCGCTCGGTGCTGACGCAAACCAGCCTCAGCCTGCCGCTGGCGGTGGGAAAATTGCTGCTGGGCGCCTGGCAGGGCGTGTACCTCTACGAGCACCGGCTCGCGCCGCATCGCCGCCAGGTGATCGCGACCTTGTGGGGCACCGACGAAAAACGTTGACGGCCTGTTATCATGTCTTCCTCGATGGATACTTCAGCAACGAGGAAATGGGATGTGGGCGATGAACTTATCGCCGCG
Organism: Gammaproteobacteria bacterium; assembly: GCA_035501935.1. Classification (NCBI taxonomy): domain Bacteria; kingdom Pseudomonadati; phylum Pseudomonadota; class Gammaproteobacteria; species Gammaproteobacteria bacterium. The sequence continues at coordinate 12,210 of DATJVC010000017.1, forward strand.
TTTGACGCGGCGGTGAAGACATTGTGCGGTCCGTTGCCGCAGCCCTCCCGCCCGGCCCCCGACCGCGATTTGGAGGAAGTTGATCTCACTGCGGAGCAGTGCCGGCTGTCCGAGGGACTGATGCGCGTGAATCACAGCGGCGAGATTTGCGCGCAGGCGCTTTACACCGCGCAGGCCCTGACGGCGCGCGATCCAATTGTGAAGGATCGCATGCGGCAGTCCGCCGCGGAGGAGAATGACCACATGCATTGGTGCGCGCGGCGCGTGCATGAACTTCAGGGGCATTTGAGCTGGCTCAATCCGCTGTGGTATCTGGGATCGTTTGCGATCGGCGCCGCGGCCGGCGTGGCCGGGGACCGTTTCAATCTCGGATTTGTCGCCGAGACGGAAAGGCAGGTCGTCGAGCACTTGCAAGATCATCTGCAACGTCTCCCGGCGGCGGATCACAAGAGTCGCGCCATCGTGGCGCAGATGCGGGATGACGAGGCCCGCCACGCCACCAAGGCCGTCGAAACCGGCGCCGCGGAACTGCCGCCGCCGATCAAACAGCTGATGGCCCTGCATTCACGCGTGATGACCACGGTTGCGTTCTGGATATGATCGCACTGCGGCGCAGCCACGAGCGGGGCCACGCCAACCACGGCTGGCTCGATTCCTACCACAGCTTCTCCTTCGCCGATTATTACGACCCGGCGCACATGCATTTCGGCAGCCTGCGCGTGATCAATGAGGATTACGTGAACCCCGGCAGGGGTTTCGCCACCCACGGCCACCGCGACATGGAGATCATCACTTATGTGTTGAGCGGCGCATTGGAGCACAAGGACAGTCTGGGCAACGGCTCCATCATCCGCCCCGGTGACGTGCAGCGGATGAGCGCGGGCACCGGCGTCCTGCACAGCGAGTTCAACCCCTCCGCCACGGAGCAGGTGCATCTGTTGCAGATCTGGATTTTGCCCGATCGCAAGGACCTGCCTCCGAGCTACGAACAGCGCCACTTCGATCGACGGGAACTGCGCGGCAACCTGAAGCGGATCGCCTCGCCGGATGGCGCGGCGGATTCGGTGCGCATTCATCAGGACGCGCGTCTTTACGCCGCGGTACTGGAAGACGGCGAAGAGGTTGTTCATGCGATTTCCAGAGATCGCGAGATTTATGTACATGTCGCGAACGGACGCGTGTCCGTCAACGGCCATGCACTTGCCGCAGGCGACGCCGCCATGCTCAAGGGCGAAACCGAGGCGCGTTTGAACAAGGCCGGCGGGGCGGAACTGCTGCTGTTCGATCTGGACTGAAGCGGCGCATCGCCATGCTCGCGCAGATCGCCATCCTGCTCGCGGCCGCCGTCTTCGTTGTGCCGTTGTTCAGAAAGCTGAAGCTCGGCGCAGTGCTGGGCTATCTGGCCGCGGGCGTGCTGATCGGCCCGTGGTGCCTGCGGCTCATCACCGATGTCGGCAGCATCCTGCACTTCTCCGAATTCGGCGTGGTGCTGCTGCTGTTCATCATCGGCCTGGAGTTGCAGCCCTCGCGATTGTGGGTATTGCGGCGGTCGGTGTTCGGACTGGGTTCGGCGCAGGTGCTGATCACCGCCGTGATCATCGGCGCACTGGCACTGCCCGCCGGCCAGCACTGGCGGGTGGGCATCGTGATCGGCTTCGGTCTGGCCATGTCCTCCACCGCGTTCATATTGCAGACCCTGGCGGAGCGCGATGAACTGACGACACGGCACGGCCGCGAGGCCTTCGCCATCCTGCTGTTTCAGGACCTGGCGGTGATCCCGCTGCTGGCGCTGCTGCCGCTGCTCGCCCCCGACGGCGGCGCCGGTGTGCAGGGCGGCTGGGCGGAGGCCGGGCGCGCCATCGTGATCATCGCCGCCATGCTCGCCATCGGCCGGCAGGTGCTGCGCGGGTTGTTCAGGCTGGTCGCCAGATTCGGCAACCGCGAGCTGTTCACCGCGGCGGCGCTGCTGGTCGTGATCGCCACGGCGCTGCTGATGAACCGCATCGGCCTGTCCATGTCGCTGGGCGCCTTTCTGTCCGGCGTGCTGCTCGCGGACTCCGAATTCCGGCACGAAATCGAGGCCGACCTCGAACCCTTCAAGGGCCTGCTGCTGGGATTGTTTTTCATCGCCGTCGGTATGTCGGTCAACCTCGGATTGATCCGGGAACAGCCGCTGTGGCTGTTCGGCCTGGCGGCGGCGATGATCCTCGTCAAGTTCGCGGTGCTGTATGCCATCAGCCGCCGCGCGGGCGGTGACAACGCCACCGCCCGGCATCTGGCCGTGGCGCTGGCGCCCGGCGGTGAATTCGCCTTTGTGTTGTTCCAGGTGGCAAGCAGCCGGGGGATTATCGATGCCGGCATGGAGCAGTCGCTGGTCGTGGCGGTCACGCTGTCGATGATGCTGGCGCCTCTGCTCTATGCCTTGCAGGATCGCTGGCTGGAGCCGTGGCTCACGCAATCCGCCGAACCGGAATACGATCGCATCGATGAGCCGGGCAACCCGGTGGTCATCGCCGGCTTCGGCCGCTTCGGCCAGATCACGGCGCGCATCCTGCGCATGCGCGGCATCCCCTTCACCGCGCTCGAGAGCAGCCCGACCCAGATCGATTTCGTGCGCAGGTTCGGCAGCAAGATTTACTACGGCGACGCCTCGCGGCTGGATTTGCTGCGGGCGGCGAAGGTGGAGCAGGCGAAGCTCTTCCTGCTCGCCATCGACAATGTCGAGGCCTCGCTCAAGGTGGCGGAGGTGATGCGCCGCCATTTCCCGCAGGTGCCGATCTACGCGCGGGCGCGCAACCGGTTTCACAGCTACAAGCTGATGGACCTGGATGTCGCCGTGCTCTACCGCGACACCTATCTCTCCAGCCTGGAAATGGCGCGCGCGGTATTGCAGGGGCTGGGCATTCCGCCCGCGGAGGCCGGGAGGACAGTGACCATGTTCCGCGAATACGACGAGGCGCTGCTGCTGCGCCAGCACGCCATCTACCAGGATGAGGCGGCGTTGATCCAGAGCGTGAAGCAGGCGGCGGATGAATTGAAAAACCTGTTTGAATCAGACCCGACGACCCCCGCCAATGGCACCGACCCCCGCCCTTGAAAAACAGAATACCCGCCCCATCTATATCCTCATCAGGGCGTGATGGGCACGCCCGGAAACGATTTTGATGGAGGTAATATTATGACTCTGGTTCGTTATCAACCGTGGAGTGTATTCAATCAGTTACATCAGGAGTTGAATCGTCTGTTCGACACCGATGGCGATTTAAGCGTGGGTGCCGGTGGTTCGGCCCTGGTGGCGCCGCAGTGGGCGCCGGCAGTCGATGTCAAGGAGGAGGCGGATCGTTACGTAATCTTCGCCGACCTGCCGGGTGTGGCGATGAAGGACGTCGAGATCTCACTGGAAAAGGGCGTGCTGACCCTGAAGGGTGAGCGCAGCGCCGAGACCAGGGAGGAAAAGGACGACTATGTACGCGTGGAACGTACGCGCGGCAGTTTCTTCCGGCGCTTCAGCCTGCCGGAATCCGCGGATGCGGAGCGGGTGCAGGCCAAGGGCAAGGATGGCGTGTTGGAGATCACGATCCCCAAGCGCGAAAAGGAACAGCCGCGCAAGATCGCAGTACAGGCGTAATTGATTCATACTCACACCCACCCCGGGCGGAGGTCCTCCGTCCGGGGTGTTGGTTTTGGCGGGTGGGGGCTGTAAATACAACGGCGGTATTCGAAGTATAAACGCATTCAACGGGGATAAAAATCATAATGAACATCCGGCAAAACGCATTGCATCCCGCCGTGCTGGCCCTGACGGCCCTGCTGTCCCTGGATCCGGCGGGAATGCCCGCCGCCGCGGCGGGGCTGCCCCCGACGGCGGGTACGGCACCCATGCCCAGTCTGGCGCCGATGATCGAGCAGGTGACGCCCGCCGTGGTCAACATCGCCACCGAGGGTCATATCCAAATCGAGCAGAATCCGCTGTTCAATGATCCTTTCTTCCGTCATTTTTTCAATGTCCCCAGCCGCCCCCTCCAGCGCAGGACCCAGGCGCTGGGTTCCGGCGTCATCATTGACGCGCAGCGCGGGCTGGTGGTGACCAACAATCACGTCATCGCGAATGCCGATGAAATCCGGGTCAAACTGCGCGACGGACGCGTACTGGAGGCGAAGATGGTCGGCACCGATCCGGAAACCGATGTCGCCGTCATCAAGATTCCGCCGAAGGACCTGACCGCCCTGCCGATTGCGGATTCCGACAAGCTGCGCGTCGGTGATTTCGTGGTGGCCATCGGCAATCCATTCGGATTGGGGCAGACAGTGACCTCGGGCATCATCAGTGCGCTGGCGCGCAGTGGCCTTGGCATCGGCGAATATGAGGACTACATCCAGACCGACGCCTCCATCAATCCCGGCAACTCCGGTGGCGCGCTGGTCAACCTGCGCGGCGAACTCGTCGGCATCAACACCGCCATCTTCTCGCAATCCGGCGGCAACATCGGCATCGGCTTTGCCATTCCCGCCAACATCGTCCGCCAGGTGGTGGAACAGCTGGTGCAGTACGGCCAGGTGAAGCGCGGCGCGCTCGGCGTGCAGATGCAGGATCTGAACGCCGATCTGTCGCAGGCCTTCGGCATCGGCGACACCAAGGGCGCGGTGGTGGTGGCGGTCGAGCCCGGCTCGCCGGCGGAGAAGGCGGGACTGCAGCCCGGCGACGTGGTGACCGCCGTCAATGGCAAGCATGTCAATTCCGCCACCGACGCGCGCAATCAATTCGGCCTGTTGCCGGCCGGGGAAAAAATCAAACTGGACATCCTGCGTAACGGCAAATCGCAGCAGGTCAGCGCCGAGCTGACTGAGCGTACCGACCAGGGGGAGGGTGTCCGGGACGAACGGCTGGCCGGCGTCACCGTAACCGACATTGACAGCGACTCGCCGCTGTACGGCAGCGTCGAAGGCGTGTTGATTGTTGACGTGGAGCGCAACAGCCGCGCCTGGCGCAACGGCCTGCGCGCCGGTGACGTCATCACTTCGGTGAACCGTCGCGCGGTGGCCAACGTGAAGGAGTTGTTGAGCGCCGTCGGCCCCGGAAAAAAACAGCTGCTGCTGGGTGTGCGCCGCGGCAACAGCGCCGCGTTCATTGTCCTCAAGTAAGCCCTGAATGAGTCCATCCTGGACTTCTCAGGGCCCGGCCGGCAAAAAGCGCGTTTTTTGCCGGCCTCCGATTTTCAATGGCTTGTCGCCATTGAAAATGACGGCAGGACCCTTCGCGCACTGGCGCTCTTCCCTGTAGCGCAACTGCCTCAAAGAGCCGCGGAGATTGTGGCTGCTTTTTCTACATGGAGCTGGCGGCGGGAGTGTGTCCGGTGCGATAACGCGTCGTGCGCACCTGGCGGGTGGTGCTCAACTGCAGTTGCTTGAGCAGGGCCAGGTTGACGTAATTGATATCCGGCTCGATGCCGGACACCCGCTTGTGGGGGTGATCCGGTTCGCCCAGATGGTTGACCACCAGCGCCGCGCCCGGAAACGACTGGTGGCGGGTGAAGAAATGCGTGGTGATGATGGTGCGGATATGCGCACTTGTCGCGGCCTTCAGGCCGTTGACGGTGTCTTCAAAGGCGATGCAGGCGCTGGGCGGCAGGCCGAGCTTGTCCAGGACGTAGTGATATACCGCCGGTGACGGCTTTTTCTCCTCCACCACGTCAGATGTCGCCACCACGCTGAACCAGGTCTGCCAGTCCTCGCCCAGATTCAACGCCAACAGCGTCCTGACGTTGACATAAGCGGAGCTGGTGGCGATGGCCAGGTGAATTTTCTGCCCGCGCGCCTCGGTGAGCAGCCGCCGCACGCCGGTGCGCAGGGTGACGTGGCCGGCACGCAGCATGCGGCCGTAGTGCCCGGTCTTGGCGCGGTGCACGTCAGCGGCGAATTCAGGCAGCGTCGAACGATCGTGATGCAGGCCGGTGCGGGCGGCGTAGTGGAGAATGCGTTCGCGGCCGCCGGAGATGGCCAGCAGTTCCGCATACAATTCCGGCGTCCATTCCCAGTCCAGGCCGAAATCGTTGAAGGCCTCGTTGAAGGCCTGCCGATGAAACTCCTCGGTATCGGCCAGGGTGCCGTCGACGTCGAAAATCAATGCCCGCAGGTGCGGTGTATGCGGAAATTCCCAATTGGGGGCGGGGGAGTGCGTGTTAAAGCTCATTGCCAGAAACGCTTCATGCTTCTTTGATTATAAACGATAATTTACAATTTCTCACTTGGTTTGATCGGCCGGCAACCGGGGGGTCTCGGGATGATCCAGTTCCACCTGCTCGATGCGGGCAAAGCGGTCGCTGATTTTTTTCGCCGAGGTATTCACCTTCTGCACGTCGTCGTGCGCCTGTTCGATATGACGCGCGAGCTGGCTCATTCGTTCCCGGAAGCGGCCAAAATCCACCGCCAGCAGGCTCAAGTGTTCCTGAATGATGTGCACCTGTTCGCGGGTGGCGGCGTCCTTGAGCACGGCGCGCGCGGTATTGAGCACGGCCCACAGCGTCGTTGGCGAGACCATCCAGACCCGCGCGTTGTTGGCTTCCTCGACCAGATCGAGGTGGTGGGATTGAATCTCGGCGAATACCGCCTCGGCGGGAATGAACATGACGGCGCCATCGGCGGTGGTGCCGGGGATGATGTATTTCGCGGCGATGTCCTGAATGTGTCTTCTGACGTCTATTTTGAACTGGCGCTCGGCCGCCTTGCGCTCGGTCTCCGGCAGGGCCGCCTGTGTGTACTGGCGGTAGGATTCCAGCGGAAACTTGGCGTCGATGGGCACGAGTCCGGTCGGCGCCGGCATGAACAATGCGCAATCCACAATCCTGTCGTTGGGCAGTTTGTATTGCAGCGCGAAGTGGGTTTCCGGCAGCAGATTGCGCACCAGCGCCGCGAGCTGGACCTCACCGAACGCGCCGCGCGAACGCTTGTCGGAGAGCACCTCCTGCAGGCTGACCACGCTGCCCGAGAGTTCCGTGATCCGTTTCTGCGCCTCATCGATGATCGCCAGCCGTTTCACCACATCGGCGAAAGTGGCGGTGGTTTTTTCGAAACCCTCGCTCAGGCGCTTTTCGACCTGGCCGCTGATGTCGAGCAGGCGCTTGTCGGTGGCCTGCGTCAGCGCGTCCACGCGCCGGCTCAATTCCTGGGCGTAACGCAGCAATGCCTCGGTCACCTGTGTTTGCAGCAAGGTGAGCCCGCCCTGCAGACCGTCGTGCAGGGTTTTGCTGGTGTGCAGATGGCCGTCTGCCAGCCGCTGTGCGACGGTTTCCTTCAGTTGAGTCATCGCCTCCTGCCGGCGTTCCTCGGCGTGGGTGAGGCGCCGGTTCAATTCCTCCAGGCGGGTGTCGAGGCGCCACAGCAGTTCGCGTTGACGCCCACCCCACAGGGATGCCACCAGCAGCCACAGTGACGCGGCCAGCAGGACGAGTAAAATGAGATCGTGTAACCACGGGGCGAGCATGTGCGGCACATCATACCCGGTTGGCCGGCGAAGATGATCCTGTTTTACGGAACAACGCAGCCGTGAAAGTCATTCCCGTTCGCAAGGGGCGTGGTGCCGGATCACAACCGGATCCGCGTTACCTCTCCGCGACGCGCGAGGTTTTCGACGACGGCTGGGGCACGGCGGATGAATCCGCGCCACCGCTCTCAACGAAGGTGACCGAAGAATGCGCCCGCACCATCGTGAGCCATAACGATTCGCCGGACATCCCGTTCCGTTCCAGCATCAATCCCTACCGCGGCTGCGAGCACGGCTGCATCTATTGCTATGCCCGGCCGACGCATGCCTATCTCGATCTTTCGCCCGGCCTTGATTTCGAGAGCCGGCTGTTCGCCAAGACCAACGCCGCCGAGCTGCTGCGCCGGGAACTCGCGAAACCCGGCCACCGCGTCAGCGCCATGGCGCTGGGCGCGAACACGGATCCCTACCAGCCGATGGAACGCAAGTACAAGATTACCCGCGCCATCATTGAAGTGCTTTATGAATGCGGCCATCCGTTCACGATCATCACCAAATCGGCGCTGGTGGAGCGTGACATTGATTTGCTGGCGCCGCTGGCGGCCCGGCGGCTCGTGGAGGTGTATGTCAGCGTCACCACGCTGGATCGCCAACTCGCGCGCCGCATGGAGCCGCGCGCCACGGCGCCGCAACGGCGCATTGAAACACTCGGCGCCTTGCGTGCAGCAGGCATCCCCGCCGGCGTGATGTTCGCGCCGGTGATTCCGGCGCTGAACGATCAGGACATGGAAAAAGTGCTGGAATCCGCGCATGCCGCCGGGGCACTCTACGCGGGCTACGTCATGCTGGGTCTGCCGTACGAGATCAAGGATTTGTTCAGGGAATGGCTGCGCCGCCATTACCCGTTGCGCGCGGAGCATGTATTGAATGTCATCCGCGATCTGCGCGGCGGGCGCGAGAATGATCCGCGGTTCGGCTCCCGCATGCGCGGCGAAGGTCACTTTGCCGAATTGATCGCGCGGCGCTTCGCGGCGGCCTGCCGCAAGCTGGGTTTGAACCGCCCGGAGAGGGCATTGGACACCACGCAGTTCCGCCCGCCCTCAATAAACGGCCAGCTCAGTCTGATTTGAGCGGGCGGGTTCCCGGCTGATGGTCAGTTGATGGTGATCTGCTCGGGTGCGGATGTGGCGGGAGGCGGTACGCTGAGTTCCAATTCCCAGCCCGCCTTTTGTACGGCGTCTGTCAGCAGGCGCGTCAGCGCATGCAGCAGCGTCCGGTTCATGTTGAGTTCTATGCCCTGACCCTGTTCCGGATGCAGGCACAGGATGGACTGTCCCTGCGTCGTGGTCTTGGTCTGAATGCGCGCGAGCAGCACCGGCGCCTCGCCCAGCGGGAATTTCGCCTGATCTTCCCTGAAGGTCTGCGAAAATGAGGATTGACTGAGCGCACTCTCGTGCTGGAATGCCAGTATGGCCTGACGCGCCCGTGGGTCCGAGGTCTGGCTGATTTGCGGGTCTCCCTGCAACAATTGCGACAACACCGGCCAGAGCAGGCGGATATACCGGCGCGTCAGCCAGAAGCGAAATTCGCTGTGATCGCTGCTATTGATGCGCAGCAACACGCGATCCTCCATCGGGATATAACGGCATTGAATCTGGTTGAGTTGGGCCATCTCGCGTATCGTATGAAGAAATAACTAATGTCCGTTGGCTGCCATTTTAGCACTTGAACATGAGTGCGGGCGCCCCTTGAACGCATGAATCCCCTGGAACGCTATCAACAGGATTTGCTTCGTGATGGATTCACCGCCGACCCGATGCAGCGGCGGGTCGTCGATCATCTGCAGCAGTTATATCAGGTCTTGTGTCATCCGCCGGCCGCGCCGCGCCGTAGCTGGTGGCAGGAATTGCTGGGCAAGGAAGCCACGCCAGCATACATCCCGGGGCTTTATTTATGGGGCGGCGTGGGCCGGGGCAAGACACACCTTGTCGATATCTTCCATGAATGCCTGCCTTTCGAGGAGAAGGCCCGCGTTCATTTCCACAGCTTCATGCAGCGCATCCACCGTGAACTGAAATCACTGAAAAAAATTCATCACCCGCTGCGACACGTTGCGCAGGGGCTGGCGCAGGAGGCCCGTGTCTTGTGTCTGGACGAATTTCATGTCGCCGATATCACCGATGCGATGCTGTTGGGGCACCTGCTGCGGGCGTTGTTTGAACACGGCGTCACGCTGGTGGCGACCTCGAACGAGCCGCCAGACAAGCTGTACTGGGGCGGCTTGCAACGGGAGCGTTTTCTGCCCGCCATCCGTCTCATCAAGGCGCACACCCGCGTGATGTACATGGACAACGACACGGACTACCGCCTGCGGGCGCTGGAGAAGGCGGAGATTTACCACGCGCCTCTCGATGCGGCGGCCGAACAGAGTTTGAGGCGTGGTTTTGACAGCGTTGCCCCGGAGCCGGGCAAGGCCGACGGCGCCCTGGAAATCGAGGGTCGCATGATCCCGACGGTACGTCAGGCCGACGGCGTGGCCTGGTTTGAATTCGAGGCGCTGTGCGGTGGGCCGCGTTCAGCCGCGGATTACATGGAGATCGCCCGTTGCTATCAGACCGTGCTGCTGGCCAACGTTCCGCGGATGGACGACCGGAATAACGATGCCGCGCGACGTTTTATCCATCTGGTGGATGAGTTCTACGACCATGGGGTCAAGTTGATTGTCTCGGCCGCCGCCCAACCCCAGGCGCTATACCAAGGCGAGCGGCTGGCGAAGCTTTTTGAGCGTACCCAGAGCCGCTTGGTGGAGATGCAATCCAAGGAATATCTTGCACGAGAACACATATCATAACATTATAAAACAATAAGTTATTAGTATAACTTGACAAAATATTTAGATATACTAAGCTACTTTATAAGTTTGCAGGTATTTCCAGCGAGAACTGCACCTTGCCCAACGCGGTTCTCAATGGTTCCAATTCGGCGCCCCTGTTGGCCACGAAATGGATGACTTAACCGGTTCTCCGTGGGCACCTAATGACAGGACCTCCTCGTAGCCTGTCACCAGGAGTTGGGGCTGCAACTTGCAGCCCCTTCTTTTTGTGTGGATTCCGGCACTTGAAATAACTTCATGGCATATCGATAGAGCCATTAAGTCCTTTTAACTATAATGCCGGCTTGCTACCTTAACTGCCTCCCAAGATGGGCGGATGGTAGGTCATGTATCGCTACGACCATTACGATCAGATCATCGTCAACGAGCGTGTCGCGCAATTCCGCGACCAGACGCGGCGTTTTCTCGCCCAGGAGCTGACCGAGGATGAATTCCGCCCGCTGCGGCTGCGCAACGGCCTGTACATCCAGCGCTTCGCCCCGATGCTGCGCGTGGCCATTCCCTATGGTCTGCTGAATTCAAAGCAACTGCGCATGCTGGCCCACATCGCGCGCCATTACGACAAGAACTACGGCCACTTCACCACCCGCCAGAACATCCAGTACAACTGGCCGAAGCTGGAGACCGTGCCGGACATCCTGGCGCATCTGGCCAGCGTCGAGATGCACGCCATCCAGACCTCCGGCAATTGCGTGCGCAACATCACCGCCGACCATCTGGCCGGTGTCGCCGGGGACGAGTTGGAAGATCCCCGTCCGTACGCCGAGATCGCGCGCCAGTGGTCCACGTTCCACCCGGAATTCTCCTGGCTGCCGCGCAAGTTCAAGATCGCCTTCAGCGGCGCAACGGAGGATCGCGCCGCCGTGCAGTGGCATGACATCGGCCTGTATCTGGTCAAGAACACTGCCGGCGAAATCGGTTTCAAGGTGCTGGTCGGCGGCGGCATGGGACGTACGCCGATTATCGGCGTCGTGATCCGCGAGTTCCTGGAAAAGAAATACCTGCTGTCCTATCTCGAAGCCATTTTGCGCATCTACAACCTCGAGGGCCGCCGCGACAACATCCACAAGGCACGTATCAAGATCCTGGTGAAGGCACTGGGGCCGGAGAAGTTCCGCGCCAGGGTCGAGGAGGAATTTGCCCGCATCAAGGACAATGTAGTGCTGGATCAAAAGGAGATCGACCGCGTGAAGACCTTCTTCACGCCACCCGCCTACGATCCGAAAGCGGCGCAGGACCAGAGTTTCGATCAGCATCTGCATAGCAATCCGATGTTCAACACATGGGTCAAGCGCAACACGCGCAGCCACAAGGTGGCCGGTTACCGCGTGGTGTTCCTGTCACTGAAACCGCCGGCCGTGGCGCCCGGCGACGTCACTGCGGAGCAGATGGACGCCGTGGCGGATCTGGCCGATCGCTATAACTTCGGCGAGATCCGCGCCACGCACGATCAGAACCTGCTGTTCTCCGACGTGCGCCAGGGCGATCTGTACGGCCTGTGGAAGGAATTGCAAAAACTCAATCTGGCCACGCCCAACATCGGCACGCTGACCGACATGATCTGCTGCCCCGGTCTGGAGTTCTGCTCTTTGGCCAACGCCAGTTCGATCGCGATAGCCAGACAGATCAACGAAAAATTCACCGATCTCGATTATCTCTACGATCTGGGTGAGATTCAGTTGAAGATGTCCGGCTGCATGAACGCCTGCGGCCATCATCACGCCGGCCACATCGGCATCCTCGGCGTGGACAAGCACGGCGTGGAGTTTTATCAGCTCACGTTGGGCGGTTCGGCCAGTAACGACGCCGCGCTGGGGGATCGGCTGGGACCGTCGGTGGCCAAGGCCGAGGTCGCGGATGTCATCGGCAAGCTCATCGACGTGTTCGTGGAAAACCGCGAGGGCGAGGAACGTTTCGTTGATTGCTATCGCCGCATCGGCATGGCGCCCTTCAAGGCGCGCGTATACGGCGACGCCGAGGAAGAAAAGGAAGCCGCCTGATGCGCGTCATCGACAAGGATCTGCATATCGTTGACGATGGCTGGCAACTGGTCATCGACGAGGCAGAATTGCCCGCGGGCGACGTCATCGTCAGCGTCGCGCGCTGGCAGAAGGAACGCGACGCATTGCTGGCACGTGGCGGCAGGCTGGGCTTGAAGGTAGGTGGCGACACACCAGTCACCACCATCGCCGATGACCTTGAACATTTTGCGCTGATCGCGCTGGAATTTCCCAAGTTCGGCGACGGCCGCTGCTTCTCGCATGCCCGTCTGCTGCGTGAGCGGTATAACTACAAGGGCGAATTGCGCGCGGTGGGCGACGTGCAGCGCGACCAGCTTTACTTCATGCGCCGCTGCGGCATCGACTCCTTTGCCGTGCGCGCCGACAAGGACATCGAAGACGCCCTCAACGCCTTCAAGGAATTCACCGTCCGTTATCAGCCGGCTGCGGACGACGCCCAGCCGATTTACCGCTATCGTTAATGCTTGGGTTGTACATTACGATTACTTGGTTTTTTGAACCACCAAATTAGAAGTGCTAATAGTTGGCTTAACGCCGCACTAAGCGGGCCGGAAAATAATATCCATCCAACGGGTGCATTACCGGCACTATATCCAGTGGCTTTTTCGTACCAAACCATCCATGTCATGGTGTAGATCAGAGAAGCGATGGCACCCGCGATAGCAAAAACAATACTCATCAAAATGAGCACACTCAGTTTCGGCTTTGACATCGAGCGGGCTTTGGCTATAGCCACAACCAGTATAGCCACGATAGCCATTAGTAGGGGCGAAAGTGACATCGCAAGCAACATGGGTTGCGCTCTACTGGTGTGGTTTAGACGGCGAGGAGGGTGATGGAGGGCGTGTTCAACTGCGGATCGCCGTGGAAGCCGCGGATGAGCAGAATGTACTCACCCGGCTTGGCCAGTCCCAATTCCTGCACCACGCGCCGGCCGATCTGAATTGCATTGTCATCGCTGACTTCTGGTATCAGGATGGGAACGATGCCCCACATCAAGTTCATGCGCCGGCAGGTTGCGGCATTGGCGCTGATGCCCACGATCGGCGCCCAGGGCCGCGAGGCGCTCACCGTGACTGCCGACATGCCGCTGCTGGACAAGACCAGCACCGCCCGCGCGTCGAGGTCGTAAGAAAGCCGCGCCGCCGCGTCCGCCACCGCGTCGCCGAAGGGGATGGGGCCTTTCTGCTTGATGGTGCTGACCTTGGTGCGCTTGCGCTGCCAGAACTGAAAGGCCTCGGCCTGTTTGGCGATGCGCGTCATCATTTCCACGGCGGCGATGGGGTGTTTGCCGGCGGCGGTCTCGGCGGAGAGCATGACTGCGTCGGTACCGGCGGCGACGGCATGTGAGACGTCGGTCACTTCGGCGCGGGTGGGGCGGACGTTCTCGATCATCGACTCCAGCATTTGGGTCGCGACGATCACCGGCTTGTTTTTCGCGCGGGCCATGTTGATGAGCTGATTCTGGGCGGTGGGCACCTGCTCGGCGTTGAGTTCCACGCCCAGATCGCCGCGCGCCACCATGATGGCGTCGGCGGCCTCCAATATGGCCGAGGCGTTGTTAAGGGCCTCCGGTTTTTCAATTTTGGCGATGATGCCGACGTGCGCTTTTCTGGCGCGGATAAGCGCGCGCAATTCATCGAGATCGGAGGCGCGGCGCACGAAGGACAATGCCAGAAAATCCACGCCCAGCTTGAGTGCGAACTCGGCGTCGAGGCGATCCTTGTCCGTGAGCGACGGCGCGGAAACCTGTACGTGCGGCAGATTGATGCCCTTGTGATTCTTGAGCAGTCCGCCATGGATCACCGAGCACGTGATTTCGGTGCCGTCGATGCGCCCGACCTGCAGCTCCAGCACGCCGTCATTGATGAGGATGCGATCACCGGGCTTGACGTCGCGGGCCAGGGCTTCGTACTGCGAGGGGATTAAACCGGGCTCACCCGGCACGTCGCGGGTGGTGACGGTGACGGTTTCGCCGGGCGTCAGGGTAATCTGCCCGTCGCGAAATTTGCCGGTGCGGATCTTGGGGCCGCACAGATCGGCAAACACGGCAACGGGTTGCTTCAGTTCATCGGCGATCGCGCGCACGCGCTCGTAAATACGCGCGTGACCATCGTGATCGCCGTGCGACATGTTGAGACGGATGACATTGACGCCCGCCTCGATCAGTTTGCGGATCACTTTAGATTCAGAAGAGGCCGGCCCCAGGGTGGCGATGATCTTGGTGCGCCGGTATTTGAGTAGTTGGACGTCGGTAATGACAGTCATATTTTCCACTCAGTTGCTGCCACCAGTGGAAATCCCCCTTCGTCCCCTAAGGCACCGCTCGCCCTGAGGTATCGAAGGGCGAATACAACATATCGCAACACAAACCGTTCATGCTTCGATACGCGCAGCGTACCTTGGCCTGAGCTTGTCGAAGGCTCGGCACGAACGGTTTTCATATGCCAGGGATGTAAAGGGTTCGAAACGATAATTTTTGGCTTAGAACGGGATGTCGTCGTCGAAATCATCCTTGGGGGCGGATGCCGCCGGTGCCGGGGCGGATTTGGGGGCGGAGCTTGCGCGCGACGTTTCGCCGCCGGCGCGGCTGTCCGGAGAACCGCCGCCGCCGCGGCCGCCGAGCATCTGCATTTCGTTGGCGACAATCTCGGTGGTATAACGATCCTGCCCTTCCTTGTCCTGCCACTTGCGGGTCTGCAGGCGGCCCTCGACGAAAACCTGCGAGCCTTTCTTGAGATATTCGCCGACGATCTCGGCGAGCTTGCCGAAGAACACGACGCGGTGCCACTCGGTGCGCTCCTGATTCTCGCCCGTGGCCTTGTCCTTCCAGTTTTCCGAGGTGGCGATGCTGACATTGGCCACCGCGCTGCCGCTGGCGGTGTATTTCACCTCCGGATCATTGCCCAGGTTGCCGATCAGAATCACTTTGTTGATGCCGCGCGCCATGCGTATTCCCCCTTGCCGAGTTTCGACACAGGTTATCATCATTTACGGCATTTGCGGATAGCCAGTACTGTTAAGAACAACGACACCGCGGCGCAGAACCACAGCACCGCCGGATTGCCATAATGCTCGCTGATCAGGCCGCCGCTGGCGCCGCCTAAAAAGATGCCGAGGTACTGACTGGTGGAGAACACGCCCAGCGCCGCGCCCTTGCGCGCCGCCGGCGCCGCCCGCGACACCCGGCTCGGAAGGTTGCCTTCCAGAAAGGTGAAGGCACTGAAGAAGGCGAGCAGACCCAGCGTCAGTTCGATGGCGCTGCCGTGCCACAAGGCCATGCCGGTGAATGCCAGCGGCAGTACGGTGACCGCGCCTGCAAATATCGCGTCCGCCCGCGGGCTGCGATCCACGCGACGCAGGAGCGGCAGCACAAGGATCGTCGCCCCCACAAGGGCCGGCAGATAGACATGCCAGTGCTGCGCGCGCGGCAGCCCCGCCGCATCCCGCAATAACACCGGCACGGACACGAACATGGCCATCTGCAACAGATGCAGCAGCAGGACGCTGCCGTTAAGAAAGGTCAAATCCGGGTCCAGCAACACCCCCGAGAATGAACCCACACCCTCGGCAGGCGCCGCCTCGGGCATCGCCGGGATGCCGAACAGAACGAAGATGGACCCCAGACCGAGTACGCTCGCCAGCCAGAACAGGCCGCTCATGCCCAGATGCGGGTCGAGCACAGGCCCCAGTACGAAGGCCAGCGAAAACGAGGTGCCGATGCTGATGCCGATGATGGCCAGCGCCTTGGTTCGCTGGCTGTCGCGGGTGGCATCGGCGGCCAGTGCCATGAGCGCCCCGGCGACCGCACCCGCTCCCTGCAGGGCGCGCCCCGCGATTACCGTGTAGATGCTCGTGGCCAGGGCGGCGATGCCGGTGCCGATTGCGCTCAGCAAAAGACCCACGATGATGATGGGCTTGCGGCCGTAACGGTCGGAAAGCGCCCCAAAGGGGATTTGCAAAATACCCTGCGTCAGGCCGTGTACTCCCAGCGCGAGGCCGATGAGCGTGGCGGTCGAACCGCGGTAATCGGCGGCGTGCAGGGCCAGCACCGGCGTGATCATGAACAATCCCAGCATGCGCAGGAAGAATATGCCGGCTATGTTGAAGGTTGCGCCCAGTTCGGCGCGGGTCATCTTTTCGGCGGTCATGAATTCAAGGCAGTGGGGCTTTGCGTCGAAGGTGAAACTGACCGTATAGTACCAGTTTGCCTTCGATCTTTGGTGAAAGTTACATGGATTTAATCCGCATCCGCGGCGCCCGCACGCACAACCTGAAGAACATCGATCTCGACCTGCCGCGCGACCGGCTGATCGTGTTCACGGGTCTGTCCGGCTCCGGCAAATCCTCGCTCGCCTTCGACACGCTGTACGCCGAGGGCCAGCGGCGCTATGTGGAATCGCTGTCGGCCTATGCGCGGCAGTTTTTGTCGATGATGGAAAAGCCCGACGTCGATCACATCGAGGGGCTGTCGCCGGCGATTTCCATCGAACAGAAATCCACCTCGCACAATCCGCGTTCGACGGTCGGCACCATCACCGAGATCTACGATTACCTGCGTCTGCTGTATGCCCGCGTCGGAGAACCGCGCTGCCCCGATCATGGTGTGACGCTGGCGGCGCAGACGGTGAGCCAGATGGTGGACCAGGTGCTGAATGAACCGGAGGACACGCGGCTGATGCTGCTGGCGCCGGTGGTGCAGGGCCGCAAGGGCGAACACGAGCAGATCTTCGCCAACCTGCAGCGGCAGGGCTTTCTGCGCGCCCGCGTCGATGGCCGCATGATAGAGCTGGACGACCCGCCTGCGCTGGACCTGCGCCGCAAGCACGACATCGAAGTGGTCGTGGATCGCTTCAAGGTGCGGGCCGATCAGAAGCAGCGACTGGCGGAGTCGTTCGAGACTGCGCTCGCGCTGTCGGACGGCATCGCCAAGATTGCCTGGATGGATGACGAGAAACGTGCGTCGCTGGTGTTCTCCGCGCGTTTCGCCTGCCCGCATTGCGGCTACTCCCTGAGCGAGCTGGAGCCGCGGCTGTTCTCGTTCAACAATCCGCACGGCGCCTGCTCGGAATGCGACGGCCTCGGCGTCATCCAGTTCTTCGATCCGCAGCGCGTCGTGCAGCACCCGGAACTGAGCTTGCCCGGCGGCGCCATCCGCGGCTGGGATCGCCGCAACGCCTACTACTTCCAGCTCATCCATGCGCTGGCCGCGCATTACGATTTCGATATCGACACGCCGTTCCGCGATTTGCCCGAGCGCGTCCAGCAAATCATCCTGCACGGCAGCGGCAAGGAGATCATCGACTTCACCTACCTGCACCCCGGCGGCACGCGCCGGAAGAAGCACGCCTTCGAGGGCGTGCTCAGCAACATGGAGCGCCGCTACAAGGAAACGGATTCCAACATGGTGCGCGAGGATCTGGCGCGGTTCCTGTCCAACAAACCCTGTCCAAGCTGTGCCGGCACGCGCTTGAATCCATCCGCGCGCAATGTCTTTGTCGGCGATGTTTCGTTGCCGCAGGTCACGCGCCTGCCGGTGGGCAAGGCGCACGGATTTTTCTCATCGCTGAAATTATCGGGCCAGCGCGGCGAGATCGCCGGCAAGATCCTCAAGGAGGTGAGTGAACGCCTGCAGTTTCTCGTCAACGTGGGGCTGGAATACCTGACGCTGGAGCGCAGCGCGGAAACGCTGTCCGGCGGCGAGGCGCAGCGCATCCGGCTGGCCAGTCAGATCGGCGCCGGACTGGTCGGCGTCATGTACGTGCTCGATGAGCCGTCCATCGGCCTGCACCAGCGCGACAACAAGCGGCTGCTGGGCACGCTCACCCGGCTGCGCGATCTCGGCAACACCGTCATCGTCGTCGAGCATGATGAAGAGGCGATTATGGCCGCTGATCACGTCGTCGACATCGGGCCGGGCGCGGGCGTGCACGGCGGCGCCATCGTGGCGCAGGGCACGCCGGCCGATATCGAACGGCATCCCGATTCCGTGACGGGCCAGTATCTCTCCGGTCGCCGTCGCATCGCCGTGCCTGCAAAGCGGCAGGCCGTCGATGCCCTGCGCCTGCTGACGGTCAAAGGTGCGAGCGGCAACAACCTCAAAAACATCAACGTCGAATTCCCCATCGGCCTCATGACCTGCGTGACGGGCGTGTCCGGCTCCGGCAAATCGACACTGGTCAACGACACGCTCTACCGCCATGCCGCGCGGAGGTTGAACGAAAGCACGCTGGAGGCGGCGCCCTGCGCGGCGATTGAAGGGCTGGAGCAATTCGACAAGGTGGTGGACATCGATCAGAGTCCCATCGGCCGCACGCCGCGTTCCAATCCGGCGACCTACACCGGCCTGTTCACGCCCATCCGCGACCTCTACGCCGCCGTGCCGGAAGCGCGCTCGCGCGGTTATCAGGTCGGGCGCTTCAGCTTCAACGTCAAGGGCGGCCGCTGCGAGGCCTGTCAGGGCGACGGCGTGATCAAGGTCGAGATGCACTTCCTGCCGGACGTCTACGTGCGCTGCGACGTGTGCAAGGGCAAGCGCTACAACCGCGAGACGCTGGACATCACCTGGAAGGGCAAGAATATAAGCGAGGTACTGGAGATGACGGTGGAGGACGCGCACGCGTTCTTCAACGCCGTGCCCATGGTGGCCGGGAAATTACAGACGTTGCTGGACGTGGGCCTGTCCTACATCCGCCTCGGCCAGAACGCCACCACGCTGTCCGGCGGCGAGGCGCAGCGCGTCAAGCTGGCGCGCGAACTCTCCAAGCGAGACACCGGCAACACGCTCTACATCCTCGATGAGCCGACCACCGGCCTGCATTTCTACGACATCGAGCAATTACTTGGCGTGTTGCACCGGCTGCGCGACCACGGCAATACCATCATCGTCATCGAGCACAATCTCGACGTAATCAAGACCGCGGATTGGATCATCGATCTGGGGCCGGAAGGCGGCGACGGCGGCGGCGAGGTTGTCGCCACCGGCACGCCGGAGCAGATCGCCGCGCATCCCACTTCATATACCGGCCGCTACCTCACCAAAACCCTCGCGCAATCACGGTCAGAACTTCAGACACTGCCTAAGCCTGCCAAAACGGTACGCGCCCGCAAAGCCGGAACTTAGCTTTTATTTTGCTACCGTCCTCTATCGTTGTTTATGTCATATTAGGTGGAATGAAGACCAAATGAGCATAAAGGCACGCATCGAAGATGCAGAACTGCTCTGGCAACACGGTCGCAAAGAGGGAACTTGGGCTTTAGCACTGATCGCCGCTGCAGCCACATCCCGAAAGAGATACCCCAGACCGATTCGTGATAGTGAGGCATTTAAGTCATTCATCCGAGACGTACTTCCCACATTGATGTTCGGAAAATCTCTTCAAAGTACTACCCCGAACCCAAGTATCATTTTTGATCAGACGCCAATTGAGGAAATCATCTATGAGCACCTACGGTGCAATCTAATTCATGAAGGAGATCCTGCTCCTCAGATAGCTTTCTCGGAATCTATAATCGTCGATGGGAAACTCCAAGCAATGCTTGCCGTTGGATCTCCGAACGTAATACCGGATATCTGGGTGATCAATTTACTAAAGGCTGTTCGTGAAGCGCCGGAGAATACTGCCGAATTTGGTACTGCCGCCTAACCGTTGCGTGCAGCCGACGCCCGCAAGCGGGCCCGGCTAACGAACACGTTAACCACTATTCCATTAGAATTTCAGCCGCAGCCCAAGCCTGCTAAAGTGGTGCGCGCCAGAAAAGCCGGGGCCTAGATTCTAAATATCTCGATGCTGCCCTCTCTCATTGCGGTTTATAATGCCTTTTGCCGTTTTCCCCAAAGGCGCTAAGGAAGAACGCATGGCACGGTGGTTTTGGGCATTTTTGGCTTTCAATATCTATTCCATATTCCTTCTTGCAGCGTTCCAGAAGAACACCTTATATCTGTTCGATGTAAAAATAGTGCAAGAGGCGCTGGCCAATAACCGTAGCTTAGACATTACGGAATGGGGGTGGAAAGATCATTACATTTGGTGTCTCTTTTCTAATGTTCTGGTTACAGCGCTGGCGGCGGTTCTCGCAGGTGCTATCGCGAAGACTAAAGGTGGGATTGTTGCCGCTACGGCAAATATTCCAAGCGTCCTCATATGGGGGGCAACTTTCTATCTTATGGTTTTCGGCGAGACAGAAATTGAGCAACAGACAGGATTTGCAGCGGTATCTATCGTAGCGATTCCACTAACTACGTGGGTAGCGCACTATTTCGGAGAAATGGGGGCAGAGATACAAGCCTCTAATTATCCCCAAAGTACCGTTCTAGGAGTTAGGCCATATCATTGGGTATGGATTGTGTTTCCTCTTTATCTCTATGCTCTCGGTATTGTGTTTGTTCTAGTAAAGTTTCTAGCACTTCTACTTTTTAATGGTATCGCTGTAAGCATAGTACAAATTATTATTTCTTGGCTTGCTCTCATCCCTGTAATTGTCTGGTTCGCTCCTTTGGGCTTCGTATACAGCGTTCTGTCTGGTGATGTATTAAGTAACAGATCTGCTGGTGTAAAAGCTCTGATAAATTCCGGGGTTATTGTCGGGGGCTTCGTACTTGCCTACGAAGTTCAGACAGTGTGTTTTGGGTTACTCCAAAAACTCATGTCATGGTGGTATCAGTAATAGCGGACTAAAGGATCGACGAATGATTGCTAGCGAAGCTTCGCAGCAACGCAAGCAACGGCGGCGTGGCCGGCGATGCGACCGCTGGCGAAGCAGGCGGTGAGCAGATAGCCGCCGGTCGGCGCCTCCCAGTCCAGCATTTCGCCCGCACAGAACACGCCCGGCAGTCTGCGCAGCATCAGGTTTTCATCGAGTTCATCAAAAGCCACGCCGCCCGCCGTGCTGATCGCCTCGCTCAGCGGGCGCGGCGCGATCAGTTGCAGCGGTAATGCCTTGATGGCCTTCGCCAAATGCGCCGGATAGTTGAAGCTGTCCTTGGGCACGACTACGCGGAGCAATCCGGCTTTCACGCCGTCGATGCCGGCGCGGCGCTTGAGGTGGCTGGCCATGGAACGCGAGCCGCGGGGCTGCGACAGTTCGCTGACGAGCCGTTCCAGTTCCCGTCCGGGCGCAAGGTCAAGCTCAATGCGGGCACTACCAGTCGCCGCGATCTGATCACGCAGCCGTCCGGACAGGGCGTAGATGACGCCGCCCTCAATTCCATTTGCGGTGACGACAAACTCGCCGGGCTGACGATGAGCGGTACCGTTTGATTCGGTGAAGCTGACGGTCACGGATTTCACGGGCTGTCCGGCAAAGCGCGTACGGAAATGTTCGCTCCAGTGGACATCAAAACCACAGTTCGCGGGGCGCAGGGGTTCGATGCGCACGCCGCGTTCCGTCAGCCACGGCACCCAGGCGCCATCCGAGCCGAGCTTCGGCCAACTGCCGCCGCCCAGCGCCAGCACGACGGTATCGGCGCGCACCGATCGCACGTTCTCCGGTGTGGCAAAGCGCAGGGCGCCGTCCGTATTCCAGCCGCACCAGCGATGCCGCATGTGGAACGTCACGCCACGCGAGCGCAAGCGGCGCAGCCACGCGCGCAACAGCGGCGCGGCCTTCATGTCCGCCGGAAACACGCGGCCGGAACTGCCGACGAAAGTCCCGATGCCCAAGCTTTTCACCCATTCGCGCAACTCAGTGGGGCCGAAGTCCTTCAGCAGGGGAGCGAGCTGCGCGCGGCGCGCGCCGTAGCGGGACAGAAAAAGATCGGGCGGGTCGGAGTGGGTGAGGTTGAGGCCGCCCTTGCCCGCCAGCAGAAATTTGCGGCCCG
This sequence comes from Gammaproteobacteria bacterium, assembly GCA_035501935.1. Classification (NCBI taxonomy): domain Bacteria; kingdom Pseudomonadati; phylum Pseudomonadota; class Gammaproteobacteria; species Gammaproteobacteria bacterium. Next base: position 34,424 of record DATJVC010000017.1, read on the forward strand.
CGGAAGCCATCGCGTCGTAGAGGTCGACGTGCGCGCCGCGTTCGACCGCGGCCTCCGCGGCCATCAACCCGGCGGGGCCACCGCCGATGATCGCCACGGTGCGGGGTGAGTTGTTGCCAGAACCCATCTCAAAAATGCCACGGGGTAAGAAAACCGTTCGTGCTGAGGTATCGAAGCACGACTGAATTATGCGGAATATGGTGTTTGCCCTTCGATACCTCAGGGCGAACGGTATTTTTGATATGGGTTCTGGCGATCAGGGGTAGGCTGGCTTTGCGGCCTGTCCGGTGACGGGTGTCGGATTGGGGTTGACGTGAATCCCCGCGTTGATCACCACTTTGTGATTGGGAATGTTGGCCAGCGCCCAACTGTTATAGGCCTGCAAACGTAGCGACGGTACGATCGTGTCGGGTGCCGGCACAATGAACAGATGCACATACTCCCTGATGAAACCGGCATCGACGATCTTGACCAGATCGTCCAGATAGGGATCGTGCGCGCTGGCGTGTGAAGCCTTGTAATATTTCCATTCCCGGGCCATTGCCTGCCTGCCGCCGACTTCGCGCGTGTATTTGTCGACGTTTTTATTCATGGCGGTTTCAACGCCGTAGGTCAGCCAGGGCCGCACGATCGGTTGATTGGCCTCGAGCTCGGGGTCCAGAGTGATCGGATTGGGCACAATCGGCGGAAGCTGGTCTGCCGCCGCCACCGCCGACGACCAGAACAACAGCATGAAGATCAGCGCGGGTGTTTTCATGATGGGCGCTTGATGTCGTTGAGGAACACTAGATCTGAATCCCCAGCAGCTTGTACACGCGCAGCATGGCGAGATAGGCCAGCACGGTCGCCGTGATCGACAGCAAGAGACAGAGCCAGAAATTCGTGCCCGTCTTCAGCAGGATCGGCACCAGCAGGACGAGCGTGAGCGAGGGAATGACCAGCCAGAAGGTGCTGGTGGAGAGCGCGGATATCCTGACAATGTCGCCGGATTCCACGTAGATCCACACGAAGGCCAGCAACGAAGTGAGTGGAAGCGAGGCCACAATCGCGCCGGCAAACGTGCTGCGTTTCGCGATCTCCGAGATCAGCACGATAACCACCGCCGAAAGCAATACCTTTACGACGTAATAGAGCATTGGAATGGTATTCAGCGTCGCTTTTCGAGGAACCATTGTACCGCATCGCGCAGCGCCTCCTGCGCCGGCCGGGCGTGATAGCCGAGTTCGGTCTCGGCCTTGCGGCTGGAAAAGAACATGAGTTTGCGCGACATCTTGAGGCCATCCACGGTCAGTTGCGGTTCCCAACCGCCGGTCAGCCGCGCGATCCCCTGCGCCAGATACGCGAACGGCATGAGCAAGTCCTGATTCAGCTGTATGCGCGGCGGTTTGCGGCCGGTGAGCGCCGCGATGCGCGTCAGGATTTCCTTCAGGCGCAGATTTTCGCCGCCGAGGATGTAGCGTTCGCCAATGCGCCCGCGGCGGAAGGCCAGCAGGTGGCCGGCGGCCACGTCATCGACGTGCACGATGTTGAGGCCGGTATCCACGTACGCCGGGATGCGGCCGCGCGCTGCGTCGCGGATCACGCGCCCGGTGGGCGTGGGCTTGATGTCGCGCGGGCCGATGGGCGTCGAGGGGTTGACGATGACCACGGGCAGGCGGTCGGTGTTGACCATTTCGCGCACGACTTCCTCGGCCAGAAACTTGGATCGCTTGTAGTGGCCGATCATGTCGCGCAGGTGCACGCGGGTGTTCTCATCGGCCGGCGTGCCGTCCTTGTTCAGGCCCAGCGTGGCGACGCTGCTGGTGTAGACGATGCGCTCGACACCCGCCTCGCCGGCCGCGCGCAGGATGTTGCGCGTCCCCTCGACGTTGCTCAGGTACAAATCGCGCGGGCGGGGTGTCCACAGCCGGTAATCGGCGGCGACGTGAAAGAGGGCATGGCAGCCTTTGAGCGCAGCTTCCAGCGACGCGGAATCGCGCAGATCGCCCTCGCAGATTTCAACATTCAAGCCCTCCACATTCTTGCGATCACTGGTGGGACGAACGAGTATGCGCACCCGCATGCCCTCATCCAGCAGATGGCGGACGACGGCGGAGCCGACAAAACCACTGGCGCCGGTGACGAGTGTGGTCATGTTCGGGATGGCTGGTTAAACGCGGAAGACGTACTGCCTGCCTGCCTCCCGCTCGCAATCGGGCGGATAACTCTTGCGCTTGTCGCTGTAGTACCGCTCGCGCTGATCGCCCTCGGACTGTTTGCCGTAGGTCACGTAAAGCAGCCGGCGGCGCTGCATGGTCAGGTTGGGGCCGGAGGCATGCGGGGCGTAGGAATCGAAGAACACCACGTCGCCCGGCTTGGTCGGATGCGGCTCGAATTTCATGCCGGCCATGTCGGCATCGGTGAGCGGCGTCCACATGCCGCCGACCACGCCGCGCTTATGAAAGCCCCTCACCAGCTCCAGGCAGCCATTCTCGATGGTGGCCTCATCGATGGCGATGAGGGCGGAGATGTGCAGGGTGCCGTAGGTGTTCCAGCCGGCCTGCACGTCCTGATGCGGCTTGAAGCCGTCGCCGCCCGGCAGCTTGAAATTGATCTTGTCCTTGAACAGCACCGCCGGTTCGCCGAAGAGCTGGCCGGCGGCTCCGCGCAGAAGATCACTGTCGAACAACCGGCGGAAGCCGTCGTGATAGGGATAGAAATTCTCGATGCGCGAGAGGATGCGTTCGCTCTTTTTGAGCCGGCTGTCCTCGAAGTACATCATGGTCCTGCCGGGCACCTGCGGGTAGGCGGCGACTTCATCCGCCCAGCGGGAAATGTCCGCTGTTTCCTTGGCGCCGAACAGGCCGCGCACAATCAGGAAACCGTCGTCGTGAAATGTCCGGACCTGCACCCCGGTCAGGGAACCCGAACTCATCAGAGCTTCCAATTCGTCAAAAATGAGCGCGGTTTATAGCTCAAGGCCGTCACCACTGCAAGCAAGGTCAGGGGCTTTCGGCCAACGCCGCTTGCAGCGCGGGCGCGATGGCGCGGAGCCGGCCACGCGCACGGTGAAACGCACCGCCCAGCGTGATGAGCGGCCCGATGCTTCCGGGTTCGCGCCACAAGGCCCGCAAAAAATCCAAAATGCGAACCCGGCCGTAGGCATCCACGCCTTTCACGGCCGGCGCCGGCAGCGTCATGGCCTGGGCGTCCACGATCACGCGCACGGCGAGAAAGGGCGCGCCCGCTTCCGCCGCCGCGGCGGCAATCGCGCCACTCTCCATGTCGGCGGCGATGGCGCCGGTGCGCGTGTGGACGGCAAGCTTTTTATCGGCATCGGCCAGCACCACCGGGCTGTGCCACAGCGCGCCATCGTGCAAAGGGACCCCCCGCCAATGACGTCGCAGTCCCGCCGACAGCGCGCCATCAACAGGCAGGTTTTTTCCGTCCATCAGGATGCAGCGTGGCACGATGATGTCGCCACTGCGGAGCAGCGGGTCCAGGGCGGCGGCCACGCCCCAGCTGATGAGGCTTTGTGCGCCATGTTGCAGTGTTTCGCGGGCCGCTTGCGCCGCGCGCGCCGCGCCCATGCCGCAGACACGAATGATCGTCGAGGTTGACGCATGCAGACCGGGAGACAGGGGGACGCCCGCGTAACTGCCCGCCTCCGCGGGCAGGGCGCTGATGATGCCGAAGCGGCGACTCAACCCTGATTGATGTTGCGATAGCGCGCCAAGGCCCAGAGCGGGAAATACTTGGCGTAGCCGTGGTACTTCAGATAGAAGACGCGCGGGAAGCCCGGCGCGGTGTAGTACGGATCATCCCAGAGGCCGGCCACGAGTTGCTGTTCCAGGAGGTAGCGGATGCCGCGTCGCACGGCCGGCGTATCCGCACAGCCGGCGGAGATCAAGCCCAGCAGGGCCCAGGCGGTCTGGAACGGCGTGCTCGGGTGCGGACGGCGGTGCTTGGGCGGATAGTAGCTGTCGTTACTCTCGCCCCAGCCGCCGTCGGGATTCTGCATGCTTTCCAGCCATTTCACGGCGCGCTGGATGTAGGGCTGGTTCACGTCTTCCCCCGCCAGTTCCAGCGCGGAGAGCGCCGACCATGTGCCATAGATGTAATTCGTGCCCCAGCGGCCGTACCAGGGGCCGTCGGGTTCCTGCGTGCGCTTCATGTACTCGATCGCGCGGCGGACCGGAACGCGGTATTCGAATTTGTTGACCAGCGACAGCAGCGCGATGCAGCGCGCGGTGACGTCCTCCGTCGGCGGATCCAGCAGGGCGCCGTGATCCGCGAATGGGATGGCATTGAGATAGTAGTGCGTATTGTCGGCGTCGAAGGAGGCGAATCCGCCGTTCTTCGACTGCATGCCGCAGGTCCAGTCGGCGGCGCGCTCGATGGCGTCCCAGTAATGCTGCGGATCGGCGCGGTACATGATCCACGCCACCATGGAGGTGTCGTCCAGATCGGGGTAATACGAGTTGTTGTACTGAAACGCCCAGCCGCCGCCGCGCAGGCCCGGTTTGTTCTCGCGCCAGTCGCCGGGTTCATCGCCCAGCTGCTTGTCCCGCAACCACTCCAGTCCCTTGTGCACGGCCTCGTCGGCCTGTTCGCCCGCCGCCTCGAACAGGGCGTGCGCGGCCAGACCCGTGTCCCACACCGGCGACATGCACGGCTGGCAGTACACGCCGTGCTGGTGGGTGACCAGCAGCTTGCGCAGCGCCGTGCGCACCTGCACGCGGTGGGGGTGATCGGCGGGGTAGCCCAGGATCGCCAGGGCCTCGTAGGAATTCACCATGGCCGGGAAGATGCCGCCCAGGCCATCGGTGCCGTTCAGTCGTTCGATGAACCAGTGCTCGGCCCTGCGGATGGCGCGCTGGCGCAGGAAACGCGGCACGAAACGCTCCAGCCAGCGGCCGAAATTGTCCAACGCCAGGAAGAACTTCGCCAGCCGGTTCTTGGGGCGGAAGTAATCCTCGATCTCCTCCGGCGGCGTCACGAACAATTCGCGGATATCGACGCCCCGCGGATTGGCGGCCTTGGGTCTGAGCGTGCACAGGATGAACAGGGGCACCATCACCGTGCGTGACCAGTAAGACACCCGGCTGATGTGGAAGGGGAACCAGCGCGGCAGCAATATCACCTCGGCGGGAATGAAGGGGACGGCACGCCAAGGCACCTGTTCGAACAGGGCCAGCGCGATGCGGGTGAAGACGTTGCAGCGCTCGGCGCCGCCGTGCGCCAGGATGGCGGTGCGGGCGCGGATCATGTGCGCGTCGTTGGGATCGTCGCCGGCGAGTTTGAGTGCGTAATAGGCCTTCACCGAGCAGCTCAAATCGAAATCGCCGCCGTGGTACAGCGGCCAGCCGCCGTGTTCGGCCTGGCGATCGCGCAGGTAATGGGCGATCTTGCGTTCCAGCACCTCGTCCACTTCGTTCATGAAGTGGTTCATGAGGACGTATTCGGCGGGAATGGTGCAATCGGCCTCCAGCTCATACACCCAGTGGCCGTCGGCGTGCTGTTGCGCGAGCAGGGCCGAGCGCGCGCGGCGCACGGCCGCCTCGACTTCCGCGTGCAGGTCATGATCCCGCGCGGCGATTTCGGGACGGACTGCGCGTCCTTTGGATTGTGGTTCCGTCCTTCCGAAGCGTGGCTTGATGATCATGGTATGTTGGCCGTTTGTTTCCGTTGCCGAAGAATCGAATTAAGCAATTCCCTCCGCTCTTATCGCCGGCCGGTGTTGATGCCCGATAAATTCCGAAATGCCTGATCAACCGGCGGTACAACTGTAAAGATTATTTTCCGCCGTCTGATGCGATTAAAGTATGTGGACGATTTGCTCCCGCGTGCGGATTTACGTGCCGGTCCCCCGACCGATGGCCGCCAGTGTCGCATGAACGGGGGCGGCAGGCAATCGCCGGGCGGCGATTCTGAACAGGCCGCGCAACAGGCGATCATGCGCAACGCTCATGTTGCTGAGCAGGATGGTGGCGCGGACCTGGCGGCGGGAAATCTTGACCTCATGGCCGGCGCGGAAATCGCGGCGGCGGTTGATCTTGTCCAGCGTCAGCACCGCCATGCCCAGCGCCCACAGGCAGAAGCGCCTGATTCCGCGCTCGTGGGCCGGGATGCGCAGCGTGTAGGCGAGCGCGTTTTCCAGATGCCCGCGCGCCACGGCAATGAGCTCACTCAAGGCCGCGGCGTAGCCGGGTTGCGTGGCGGCCTCCGGCAGTTTGCTCAAGTCGACGCCATGGCCCAGAAAAACGTCGCGCGGCAGCCAGCAGGCGCCGCGGCGGCGATCCTCCCAGATGTCCTTCAGGATGTTGGTCATTTGCAGTCCCTGTCCGAAGGAGACCGCCAGTTTCATCAACGGTTCCCGCTGGGTCGCGATTTCCGGCGAGTAATCACAGAACAGTTCGGTCAGCATCTCACCGACCACGCCGGCCACGTAATAGCAATAACGATCCATCGCCGGCATGTCGGCCAACCCGTCGAGGGTCTCCCGTTCCTGGTACCAGGCCATGCCGTTGGCCATGATCTGCACGCAGCGGAGCAGCGCGGCCCGCTGGTTGGCATTGAAGCTCAGCGTGATGCGGATGACGCGGGCTGCGTTGTGGATCAAATCACGCTCCGTTTCCTGCAACTTGGGCGAGAGCAGTGGATGCAACGCGTCGGCGAACGCCTGCGCGTCCATCCGGCCGGCGACCACGGCGACGAAGCGATCCGAGAACTCGCGCTGCTGCGGATAACTCAGCCCGGGGTCATCCTCGATGGTGTCGGCGATGCGGCACAGCAGATAGGCGTTGCTGACCACGCGCGCGAGCGCCGGCGGCAGCTCGGGGATGGTGAGCGCAAAGGTACGGGAGACGCCCTGGAGTATCCGCTGCTGGTATGCTTCATCTTCCGGAGTGGGGGGCGACATAATATTGTGTGTCATGCCGGGGATATGGAGCCATTTTAACTGATCGGGTCACGGATGCTGCACGTCCATCAGAGCAATCGACTGGAACGGCTGGCCGATGAGCTGACCCGGCTGTTCACGGATGATCCGCCAGCGCCGTTCGTGCCGGAGACGGTGGTGGTGCAGAGTCATGGCGCTGCGCATTGGCTGCAGTGGCGGCTCGCGGATGCGCTCGGTATCTGCGCCAACGTCAGCTTTCCCTTCCCGGCGGAGTTCATCTGGGGCCTGTTTGGCGCGGTCCTGTCCGGATTGCCGGAAATATCGCGCTATACCCCGTCGGTGCTGACCTGGCGGATCATGGACGTGCTCGCCGATCTGCCGGGGGACGGTTCCCATGCGCCGCTGGCGGCGTATCTCGAGTCCGGCGAAGGCCGGCAGGATGAGCGCAGGCGCCATGAGCTCGCCGGCCGCATTGCCGGCGTCTTCGATCAGTATCTGCTGTTCAGGCCCGACTGGATTCGCGCCTGGGAGCGGGGCGAGGGCGATGACTGGCAGGCGCGGTTGTGGCGGCGCCTCGTCGCCGCCGATCACGGTGAACACTGGGTTCATGCCCATGATGCCTGCCTGCGGGCGCTGGCGGACGAAGCAGTGCCGGCTTCACTGCCCGGGCGGGTGTCGCTGTTCGGCCTGCCCGCGCTGACGCCGGCGTATCTCGAGGTCATCGAACGGCTCGCCCGCCGCACTGATGTGCATCTGTTTCTCCTCAATCCCTGCCGCCAATATTGGGGTCAGATCGCCAATGAACGCGAGCAGGCGCGGCTCGGCGGTTCGCGTGCGCCGGAATCACTGCATCTGGAAACCGGCCATGCGCTGCTGGCATCACTCGGCCGGCCGGCGCGCGAGTTCATCGACGCGGTCCTGGAATTGCCGGGTGCGGAGCACGAATACTTTGAAGCGCCGGCCGCCGAATCCGTGTTGCACCTACTGCAAGCCGACATTCTCGATCTGCGCGACCGCGGCCAGCGCGGAGAATTTCCACCGCTGCCGGCCGCCGCCCACGATGAATCGGTGCAAATCCACGCCTGCCACAGCGCCATGCGCGAGGTGGAGGTGCTGCATGACCGGCTGCTGGCGATGTTCGAGTCCGCCGCACGCGAGGGTCGCGCGCTTACGCCATCGGACATCCTTGTCATCACGCCCGGGCTGCCCGCCTATGCACCCTATATAGAAGGTGTCTTTGGCGCGGCGACGGGCGGCCGCCATGTTCCCTACCGGGTGATGGATCGGGGCGGCCCGCGGCGCGGCCAGCTGACCGACACCTTTTTCGCGCTGCTGGAATTGCCGGACAGCCGCCTCACCGCCGAGGCCGTGCTTTCGCCACTGGAGGTGCCAGCGGTGCAGCGGCGCTTCGATCTGGACGACGATGACCTGGCGCGATTGCGGCGCTGGACGTCTGAAACGAATGTCCGCTGGGCATGGGACGCCGCCCAGCGGCAGCGCTTGGGGCTGCCGGCGACGCAGGCGCATACCTGGAGCGCCGGACTTGATCGGTTGCTGATGGGCTTCGCCATGTCCGGTGAAGGTCCGCAACCATACGCCGGCATACTGCCGTACGCCGGCATCGAGGGCGACAATGCACGCCTGCTTTCGCGGTTTCTGGCCTATCTCGACGCGCTGCTGACGTTTCGCGACCGGCTGGCGCCACCACGCCGCGTTTCCGCCTGGACGGAGACGTTGAAAGCGTTGCTCCACAATTTTTTCGAGGCCGGCGAGGATGAGGCAGACGAGGAGGCGTTGCAGGCGTTACGCGAGGTGCTGTCGGGCATGGCGCGCGACGCGACACTTGCGGCATTCGCCGGCACCATCGGTCGCGGCGTGGTGGGCGTGGAGCTCGAGCAGCGGGTGGCGCAGATGGGGCGCGCCGCGCCGGCCGGGGGCGGGGTCACGTTTGCCGATATGGCATCGATGCGAGGCCTGCCGCACAAGTTGATCTGTCTCATCGGCATGAATGATCGCACCTACCCGCGACTCGATCACCGGCCTGATTTTGACAGGATGGCCTCAGAGCACCGCCGGGGTGATCGCGTGCGCCGCGATGACGATCGTTATCTGTTCCTGGAAATGTTGCTCGCGGCGCGCGAATGTCTTTACATCAGTTACGTGGGCAGCGATCAGCATACCGACGAATCACTTCCGCCGTCGGTGCTGGTCAGTGAACTGCTCGATGTGCTGCGCACGGGCTTCACCGTGAACGGCGAGCCCGCGGACGAACAGCATTTCGTGACCCGCCATCCGTTGCAGGCCTTCAGTCGGCGTTATTTCGACGGTCGTGATCGACGGCTGTACAGTTATCGAGCGGAGCTTTGCGTGCCTCCTGCGCCAGCCGACACGCTGGCACGCCCGCCGCTGCTGACTTCGATACTACCGCTCAAGGACGGGGAGTGGCGCGAGCTGACGCTGCGCGATCTCGTTTCGTTCTTTCGCAACCCGGCACGCTTCCTGTTGACACGCCGGCTGGGCATCGACCTGCGCGAAACGACGGGGGAACTGGCCGGTGATGAGCCGTTCGCTTTCGAAAATTATGCCGATAACGGGATGCGCCAGCGGCTGACCGATCTCCTGCTGGCGGGTCACGCGCCGGCAGAACTGCGCACTGCCGGGGAATCGCTCGGCACCCTGCCGCACGGGCAAGTGGGTGAGCGCCTGTTCCTCGCGGAAAGTAGAGCCGCGATGCGCTTCGCCGCGAATTTGCGCCGGCGGCTCAAGCCGGCGGAAACGCTGGCGCTGGATTTGGAGATCGGCGGCGTGCGCCTGACGGGCGCGATGGCGGGCGTCACCGACGGCGGCTTGCAACGGTATCTCGCTCGTGACAAAACCCATCCCGCCTTGCAGCTGGAATGCTGGGTTCAGCATCTGGCGTTGAATGTGTCGCGCGCCGGCAGCGGGAGCGAGATTTACCTGTTGGACGATGAAATACGATTGCGACCCGTCAGTGATCCAGGGAAATTGTTGAAGGATCTGCTGGCCTTGTTCCGCGAAGGACTGACAAGGCCGCTGCACTTTTTCCCCAGGTCGGCGCTGGAATACATCGCTGTTGTCGAAAAGGGCGGGGACGGCCTCGACGCCGCACGCAGAACCTGGGAGGGTGATGAATATCGCAAGGGTGAGTGCGAGGACGCCCACTACCGTCTTGCCTTCGGTGACACTGATCCGCTCGATGCCGAATTCGAGACATTGGCGCGCTGCGTCTGCGAACCTTTGCGGCGGCACACGGGGTCGTCATCGTGAGCCGGCGGTCGCCTGCATCGTTCGATGCCCTGGCGCTGCCGCTTTCCGGCCTGCAACTCATCGAAGCCGGCGCCGGTACCGGCAAGACGCATGTGCTGGGCAACCTATATGCGCGCCTGATCGTGGAGACGGAACGCACCGTCGATCAAATCCTGGTGCTGACCTTCACCAAGGCCGCGACTGCGGAATTGCGCGAACGGCTGCGGGCAAAACTTCAGCGCGTGCTCAAGGTATTCCGTGGCGGCAGCGATGACGATGAATTCATCGTCCGGCTGCACACCGCGAACTGCGATCCGGCGCTGGCGATCCGCAGGCTCACGGCGGCGGTGGCCGGTTTCGATCTGGCAGCGATCCACACCATCCACGGCTTCTGCCAGCAGGTGTTGTCGGACTGGCCGTTTGCGGGCGGCCAGCCCTTTGACGTCGAAATCCTGCCTGACACCGATGATCTCCTCGCGGAAATCGCGCGGGATTTCTGGCGGCGGGAAGTGACCACCGCTTCGCCGCTGTTCGTCGATTATTTGCTGGGCGGCACATCGAAAACTCCCGAAGCGCTGCTGAAAACCATCAAACCTCACGTGGGGAAAACTGGCATGGAGGTGCGCGGCGTTGACGACACGATCGATTGCTCCGATCTCGAAGGGATTTATGACAGTGCATTTGGAACGGCTGCCGATGATTGGCGGAAGCGACGCGACGAGGTTGAGAAGATTTTACTGAACAGCCAGGCATTGAATCGCAAATCCTATAAAAAGGATTCAATTCCCGGCTGGCTGATGTCGCTGGATGAATTGTTTGCGGGAAGACCCAGCCTGGCATTGCCGGAGAAATTCCGGAAATTCACCCGCAGCGGGCTTGATGAAGGCACGAAAAAAGATCAACCGACGCCGGGGAACCCGTTTTTCGATCATTGTGAAATGCTGGGTACGCACCATGCCGGACTTACGGCGTGCTTCGAGTCGCGCGCGCGAACGTTGAGACGACAATTGCTCGATTACTGCAACCAGGAATTGGAAGCGCGCCTCTCCCGCCTGCGGCAGCAGTCCTATGGCGATCTGCTCCGCCGTACCCAGCGGGCGCTGGCGGGACCGCTGGGCGACGCGCTTGTGCAGCACCTGCGGCAACAATACACGGCGGCGCTGATCGACGAATTCCAGGACACCGATCCGTTGCAGTACGACATCTTCCGTCGCCTGTATCTGGGCACCGATCTGCCGCTGTTCCTCGTGGGCGATCCGAAGCAGGCCATTTATGGGTTCCGCGGCGCCGATGTCTACGCCTATCTCCAAGCCCGCCGCGACGCCGGCACCATACATCCCCTGACGGTGAACTGGCGTTCCGAGCCGGCATTGATCCATGCCGTCAATGCGATCTTTACCTTTGCAAATGCCAGCACGGCGTTTTTACTTCCGGGCATAGAATTCTCACCGGCGATGCCGGCGGAAAAGCAACGTGAAGTGTCGAATCTGGACGGCGCTCCGTTTGTGCTCTGGTTCATGCAGCGGGGCGCGGATGTGGGGTTTTTACCCAAAAAAGCAGCCGTACCACATGCAGTGGAGGCCGCCGTCAACGAGATTGCCCACTTGCTGCGCCTGAGCGCCGAAAACCAGGCGTATTTCTTCGATGAAGTGAAAAAGACCGGCCGTCCATTGACTGGTCGTGACATCGCCGTGCTGGTGCGGACCCACAGGCAGGCGGGCCTCATCCGCAATGCCCTCGCGATGCGCGGCATACACAGCGTCGAGCAGTCGCAGGAGAGCGTGTTTGCGAGCATCGAGGCGGCGGAATTGGAGCATGTGCTGCGCGCCATTGCCGAGCCGGGTCGCGAGCGGCTGGTGCGCACCGCGCTCGCGACCCCTCTGCTGGGTTGCGCCGCTGAAACGCTGCTTGATCTGGATGACAATAAAACGGCGTGGGAGGAATGGGTGCGGCACTTCCATGCCTGGCATGACAAGTGGTGCGAACGTGGATTTTTTCATGTGTTCTGCAAGCTCATGTATGAGGCGGACGTGACGCGGCGGCTGCTTGCGCGCGCCGATGGCGAACGGGCAATGACCAATCTGCTGCATCTCGCCGAATTGCTGCAAACGGAGGCCGGCCACGGCCTGGCAGGGATGGAACAGCTCATCGACTGGCTGGCCCGACACCGGCAGGCGCGGGAACGCGGCACGGAGGAGACGCAACTACGGCTGGAGAGCGACGAACAACTTGTGCGCATCGTCACCGTGCACAACAGCAAGGGACTGGAGTTTCCCTTCGTCTTCTGTCCCTTCGCCTGGGACGTGATGTCGCCGCGCGACAGTGACGAACCGATCTATTTCCACGATCTGGCGAAAAACGACATGCCGGTGCTGCAATTTGACTGCGGTGATCCCATCGCGCAGACACAGGCGGAACAGGAGTCGCGCGCCGAGAATCTGCGCCTGTTTTACGTGGCGCTGACGCGGGCGAAGAACCGCTGTTACCTGTTTTGGGGCGCGGTCGACGGTGCCGAACGCGCGCCACCGGCATGGCTGCTGCATCAGGGCGACGATGGCTGGAAATCGGACGCGGATGCGTTTTTTGCACACGTCAAGGCGAAGTCCGATGAGGCGCTGCTGGCGGATCTGAAGAAGCTGGCGCTGAAGAGTGGCGGCGCCATCGCCGTTGAGACATTGTCAGAAGAGGGGCCTGAACGGCCGACGCTTGCAGCGCCGGCGACCGGATCAGAAAAACTGGCCGCGCGTCCATTCGATGTCCGCATCGCACCGGCCGTGCGCATGGTGAGCTATTCCTCGCTGTTGCGCGCCAGCGCCGATGATCGGCCTGATTACGATGCGCTCACAGGGGAGGGTACGGGAACCGGCGCGGAGACGGGCATCCACGCCTTTTCGCGTGGTGCCCGCGCCGGCCGCTGCATCCACGCCATCTTCGAGCACATCGACTTCACCGATCGCGGCACATGGCAGCCAACCGTGACGGCCGAACTCTTGCGGCATGGATTCAGCGAGGAATGGACGGCGACGATTGCCGACATGACGGGCAACGTGCTTGCCACGCCGCTTCTGTCACACCCCGATCTGCGTCTTGGCAACATTGCCCTCAAGCAGCGGTTAAACGAACTTGAATTCTGTTACCCGCTGAAACCGTTCATGGGCCGCGATCTGATCCGGCTGTTGTCCGCCCACGGCGCCGCGCCGGGCCTGCGTCAGCAGGTGGAGGATCTGGAAATCAATCTCGGCCGCGGGTATATGAAGGGCTATATCGATCTGATTTTCGAATCCGCCGGGCGCTGGTACCTGGCTGATTACAAGTCCAACTGGCTGGGACCCGGGGCTGAAGACTACACCGGCGATCGCGTGCTCGCCGAGATGAACCGCGAACGCTACGGCCTGCAATATCTGATCTACGCGCTGGCCCTGCACCGCTTTCTCAAGGCCCGGCTCCGCGACTATGACTATGCACGCCACCTGGGCGGCGTATTTTACCTGTTCGTGCGCGGCATGGCGCCGACACATGCAGCCGGGCAAGGCGTGTTTCACGACCGCCCGGCGGCGGCATTGATCGAGGCGCTCGATGCCCTGGTCGCGGATCGACGGGGAGTCGCGGCATGAGCATCGTACCGGTCACGGGCGGTGACGATCTCCGATTGCTGGGCTCGCACCTGTCTGCGTTGCTCGCGCGTGTGGCGGGCGATCACGGCGCCGCTATCACCGCGGCGGTGGAACAACTCACGGCTGCAACCAGCGCGGGCCATGTGTGTGTCGATCTGCACCGCGCCGCGCCGCCACCCGCTCTTGATCATGAAGGCTGGATGGCAGCGCTGCGGCAAAGCGGTGTCGCCGGCGCGCCGGGTGAATTCAAACCACTGATATTGGATGGAACGGGCCGGCTTTATCTGCATCGGTACTGGAATTATGAGCAGAAGCTGACCTCCGATTTACGTGCCCGCGCCACGGCGGAATTGCAGGTTGATGAGGTGCGTTTGCGGGAAGGGCTGCGGCGGCTGTTCGGAACGGTCGGCGGGGAAACTGACTGGCAGCAAGTCGCCGCCGCCATCGCAGTACTCAAGCAGCTGTGTGTGATTTCCGGCGGCCCCGGCACCGGCAAGACCACTGCGGTCGTGCGCCTGCTGGCGCTGCTCGCCGAACAGTCGCCTGTGGCGCCGCGCATCGGGCTGGCGGCGCCGACCGGCAAGGCGGCGGCGCGCATGCAGGAGACCGTCCGCGCCGCGCGCGAAACGCTGCCGGTGGCGGACGCGATCAAGGCCGCCATTCCCGACGCGGCTTCCACTTTGCACCGGCTCCTCGGCGGGGCGCCGGATTCGCTTTTATTCCGTCACAACCGTGAGAATCCGCTGGCGCTTGACGTGTTGGTGGTGGATGAGGCCTCGATGGTGGACATGGCGTTGATGACGAAACTGGTTGACGCGCTGGCCCCGGGGGCGCGGCTGATCCTGATTGGCGACAAGGACCAACTCGCCTCAGTGCAGGCCGGGGCGGTACTTGCCGATATTTGCAGTCGCGAAAATCTGTACTCCCCGGCGTTTGCCAGCCGGCTGGGCACGGTGACCGGCATGAACGTGCCGACGGCGGGGGGCGTGCGCCCACCGCTGGCCGACTGCGCCGCGCTGCTCGATCGCAGCCACCGCTTCGCCGCCGACAGCGGCATCGCCCGGCTCTCGCGCCGCGTGCGCGAAGGCGACGTGGAAGCTGCGCTGATGCTGCTGCGGAACGCGGGCGCCGCAAATCAAGAGGGCGATCTGCGCTGGTTTCCGGATGCAAAATTGATTCCCGCCGCACTCGTCGGGCGGCTGCTTGTTGGATTGAAAGAATACTTCGATGCGGTTGATGACGGCGACCCGGCGCGTGCGCTGGCCGCGTTCGATCGTTTCCGCATCCTGACCGCGCATCGCGAGGGCTTGAGCGGCGCACGACGGCTCAACGAGATGATTGAACGTGTGCTGGCCGACAAGGGGCGATTGCCGGCGCGGGAGCACTGGTATCCGGGGCGGCCGGTGCTGATCAGCCGCAACCATCATGAGCTTCAGCTCTACAACGGCGATTTGGGCATCGCGATGCGCGCATCGGGTGCGCGCGACCTGCGGGTTTATTTTGCGGCGGCGGGCGGTGGCATCCGGGCATTGGCGCCGGCGCGCCTGCCGGCGCACGAGACGGCGTATGCACTCACCGTGCACAAGGCCCAGGGCTCGGAGTTCGACGAGGTGTTGTTAATCCTGCCGGATGCCGCCTCAATGGTGCTGTCGCGCGAACTGCTCTACACCGGCATCACCCGTGCCCGGCGGCGGACCGAGATTTACGGCAGCGCCGAGGTTGTGGCGGCGGCGGTCGGACGCGTCTCGCAACGCGACTCCGGCCTGCGTGATGCCTTGTGGACATGAATCGTATGAGTG
Organism: Gammaproteobacteria bacterium; assembly: GCA_035501935.1. Lineage (NCBI taxonomy): Bacteria > Pseudomonadati > Pseudomonadota > Gammaproteobacteria > Gammaproteobacteria bacterium. Next base: position 49,984 of record DATJVC010000017.1, read on the forward strand.
GGTGGTGGGAGGTGGAGAAGGTCATATCGGGCGGCCAGACCGGCGCCGATCGCGCGGCGCTGGACTGGGCAATCGCGCACAACATCAAATATGGCGGCTGGTGTCCGCAGGGCCGTCTGGCCGAAGATGGCGCCATCCCGGTGCGTTACCAACTGACGGAGACTCCTTCCGCGGACTACGCGCAACGCACGGAGTGGAATGTGCGTGACAGCGACGCCACGCTCGTTTTTTCCATCGCACCGGCGCTCAGCGGCGGTTCGTTGCTGACCCGGCAACTGGCGATGAGACTGGGCAGGCCATGCCGCCATGTCCACCCCGGCGATGCGCACATGCCGGCGCTTGGCGAATTTCTGATCCGTCACTCGGTCAGGATTTTGAACATTGCCGGACCGAGGGCCTCGAATGAGCCGGCGATCCGGTTATTCGTCCAGCAAACGCTGGAGGCAATGTGGCAGTCAGGATTTGCCGCACCATGAACGCTGTCTTGCTTGGCCGGAAGCGGGAGTAGTGTCATCATCGTTATATGAATCGCTCGCCGGCCGCCCATGTGCATCATTATCTTTGGGGGAACCCCGACCTCCGGGGTGTGCCGCATCACCACGCCGTATTCATCACCCTGACGCGCTATTTCTACGTCACCGTGCGCGACCTGACACAGGGCGATCTGCCGATTCGCGCCGCCAGTCTGGCTTACACCTCCCTGCTGTCGATGGTGCCGCTCCTGGCGGTCAGTTTCTCCATGCTCAAGGCCTTCGGTGTGCACAATAAGCTGGAACCGATATTGTTGCAGGCGCTGGAACCTCTGGGGCCCAGTGGCGAGGACATCGCGCACAACATCATCAGTTTCGTCAACAACATGAAAGTCGGCGCGCTGGGCACCGTGGGTCTGGTCACCTTGTTCTATACCGTGGTGTCGGTCATGCAGAAGATCGAACAGGCCTTCAACCACAGTTGGCGGATTACAACCCAGCGTAGCGCAAAACAGCGTTTCAGCGATTACCTGAGCGTGATCATCATCGGCCCGGTGCTGGTGTTCACCGCCTTCGGCATCACCGCCTCGTTGATGGACAATCAGGTGGTGAATTATTTGTCCTCGTATGAACTGGTGGGGCAGGTACTGCGCTGGATGGCGCGGCTGTTGCCGTATCTCATCGTCATCGGCGCGTTTACCTTTGTGTATGTGTTCATGCCCAACACGCGCGTGCGGGTGCGCTCGGCCTTTGCGGGCGCGGTGACGGCGGGCATTTTGTGGCAGGTGGCGAGCTGGGCTTTCGCAAAATTCGTGGCCGGTTCCGCGCAGTACACGGCGGTCTATGCCACGTTCGCCAGCCTGTTCCTGTTCATCATCTGGCTGTACGTGGCCTGGCTCATCCTGCTCACCGGCGCCAACATCGCCTTCTATCACCAGCACCCGGAATATTTGAGCAGTCGCCGGCGCGATCCGGTTCTGAGCGTGCGCGAGCAGGAGGCGCTGGTCCTGCTGGCGATGGGTCATATCACGGCGGCGCTCTACCACAGCAGGCCGCCCTGCACGCTGCCCGCTCTCGCGCAGCGACTGCACGTGCCGAAGGCGCTGCTCCGCAAGATGCTGGAGCCCTTGCAGCAGAGCGGCCTGCTGAAAACCGTCGCGGGCGATGAACCCGCCTACCTGCTGGCGCGCGCGCCGGAGGTCACGACGGTGGATGCGGTGCTGGATATCGTGCGATCGGCGGATGCGGCCGGCGGACTGGAGACGCGCGCAAGCACGGCGTTCCTGTCCCACTGGCGCAATTACGAACAGAGCATCGCCGCGGCGGTAAAGACACTCACGCTCAAGGACCTCGCTGAAATGATCTAGCCGCCGGGCTTGCGCGCGACGCGCAGCGCCAGCGGCCAGCGGACGATCCGCGGCCGTTCCGGATCCGGCCAGACATCGGTCAGTGATTCAATCAACGCGGGTACCGGGTCCTCACCGCGGATTTGCCGGAAGCGCTGGGTGGCGGACCATGTGCGCACATAACCCGCCAGTGCCGGCAGCGTCATCTCTGCTTCCATCGTGAATGCGGGCACGCCCAGTTCCGGGAACGGCAGCGTGATTCCACGGTAACCATCGTCCACAACCCGCCGCTCCGGCGGCCAGTACGGACCGATGATCCCGTCGTAGAAGTCATCGAATATTTTCTGCGCTTCACCGTCCGTGAGTTCGGTACGCCCATAGCTCCAGAGCGCCAGAATTCCGGCCGGCCGCAGCACGCGCGCCACCTCGGCGTGAAAGGCGGGCAGGTTGAACCAGTGCAGCGCCTGCGCGACGGTGATGAGATCGACCGAGTTTTCCGCCATGCCGCTGTGCTCGGCGGGTGCAACCCGGAAATCGACGCGGGCATGTTTTTGCGCGTGCGCGATTTGGCCGGCACTGGCATCCGTCGCCTCCACGCGCTGGAAATGTTCGGTCAGCGCCACCGCGGCCTGCCCCGTTCCCGTACCGCAGTCCCAGGCCAGTGTTCTGCCGGGAGCCAGTTTGGCCAGATAATCAAACAGAGCCGCGGGATAGCGCGGTCGGAACTGCGCGTACTGAGCCGCGACAGTTGAAAAATGATCTTGAAAGGTGGTGGCCATGGGGCATGGGCGGGCAGGGGCAATGAGCAGGCCATATAAAAACATGACAATGCCGCATCGCACAATAGATTTTGCGTAGACGCACTATAAATAATGGGTGTAAGTTAACCTCCATAAGCCGCGTACAACGGCGATCTTAAAATCGGTACTTCAAAGGAGGTCACTCATGGGCAAAGAACCCGGCGTCAAAACATTCCACGGCGGTTGTCCGCATGACTGCCCCGACACCTGCGCGTTCGTCTACACCGTCAAGAACGGACGGCTGATCGACGTCAGCGGCCGCCCCGATCATCCCATGACGCGCGGCGGCCTGTGCGTGAAGCTGAAGGACTTCCATGATCATCACTACAACGCCGATCGGGTGCTGTACCCGCTCAAGCGCAACGGTCCCAAGGGCAGCCGCGCCTTCGTGCGCATCACCTGGAAGCAGGCGCTTGCCGAGATCAAACAGAATTGGACGGACACCATCGCCCGGCACGGTGCGCAGGCCATCCTGCCGCTCTCCTACCTCGGCAACGAGGGCATGATTCAGGGCCTGACCGCGGGCGACGCGTTTTTCAACAAGCTCGGCGCCACCGTGTGCGAGAAGACCTATTGCGCCTCCGGTTCCTCCACGGCATGGCTCCTGACCGTGGGGCCGATCACCGGCCTTGACCCGGAGAGCTTCACGCAGTCCAAGTACATGATCATCTGGGCCTGCAACAGCATCTCCACCAACCTGCACCACTGGCACTTCGTCAAGGAGGCGCAGGAGAAGGGCGCGAAGCTCGTCGTCATCGATTCCTACAAGTCGCGCACCGCCAAGCACGCCGACTGGCACCTGGCGCCGAAGCCCGGCACCGATGGCGCGCTGGCCATGGCGATGATCAATGTCCTGTTCGCGGAGAACCTCGTCGACCGCGGCTACATGGAGAAGCACACGATTGGTCATAAGGAATTGAAGGAGCATGCCGCCAGCTGCACGCCCGAATGGGCCGAGAAGATTACCGGCATTGCCGCCGACGACATCCGCAAGTTGACGCGCGAGTATGCCAAGTCGCGCAACGCCTCGATCCGCATCGGCGTCGCGCTCGAGCGCTCCGCGGGCGGGGCACAGGCGATCCGCGCCATCTGCACGCTGCCGGCGCTGACCGGCGCATGGAAGGACGTGGCGGGCGGCATCTACCAGGCGCCGCTGTGGGAGTTCCCGATCATGTGGGACAAGGTCTGCCGTCCCGACTGGATTAAACCAGGCACGCGCGTGGTCAACATTCTGCAACTGGGCAAGGCATTGACCGGCGAGTTGAAGCTCGATCCGCCGATCAAGTCGCTGTTTGTCTACAATACCAACCCGGTGACGCAGGCGCCGGAGACCGACAAGATCCTCGCCGGCCTGAAGCGCAACGATCTGTTCACGGTGGTCGCCGACCACTTCGTCAGCGACACCGCGTCCTATGCCGACATCATCCTGCCCGCAGCGATGGCCGCGGAGATGGACGACATGATGTTTTCGTGGGGGCATCTGTATTTCACCCTGAATCAGAAGGCCATCGAGCCGCCCGGCGAGGCGGTGGCCAACTCTGAAATCTTCCGCCGTCTGGCCAGGACCATGGGCTTCAACGATCGCCAGTTCACCATGACCGATCAGGAGATGATCAAATACTTCATCGACTGGAAGGTGCCGCAGATGAAGGGCATCGACATGAAGTATTTCCGCAAACACGGCTATGCCCGGTTGAAACTGGGTGCGCCGAACAAGCGTACGCCGCACAAGAACGGCAATTTCAAGACGCCCTCCGGCAAGTGCGAGATTCTGCTCAAGGACGCGAAGAATTTCGTGGCGCCGCCGTTCCGGCAAATGTACAACGAATTGCAGGGCGGCGAACCGATCCCGCCGCTGCCCGGCTACATTCCGCCGTTCGAAAATCCGGAGACCGTGCCGGCGCGGGCGAAGAAATACCCGCTCAACATCGTCGCGCCCAAGAGCCACGGCTTCCTCAACTCCTGCTATGCCAACGAGCCCAAGAAGATCCACGGCCAGGGCGAGCAGTTCGTCATGATCAATCCGCACGATGCGGCGGCGCGCTCGATCAAGCAGGATGACAGGGTCAGGGTCTACAACGACCATGGCGCCTTCCTCGGCGTCGCGCATGTCACGGACGACGTCAATCCGGGCGTGGTGGTGGGCACATTGGGCTACTGGCGCACGCACAATCCGGTGGGCACGGTGAACAGCATTGCCGCCGGCCGCTTCGGCGGCATGGGCCATTGCCCGACGTATTCCGACAACCTTGTCGAGATCGCCCGCGCCTGAATCCGGTTTAAAACCGGCGTGAGGGGTGCGGGAGCGCTTGATGCCCGTGCGAGCGCCGCCGATAATGACCGGGCCGGTTTGGACGAATCCTTCCGGATTGCAAACACAATTGGGAAGATATGGTCAACGATTGTTGCGTCGTGGCATCCGTGGTTCATTTGTTTTGGCAATAGCGATATCGTCTGTTCAGCGCCGCCGATTTTGGCACGTGATCGAATCTGAAACTGCGGTGATGGCGTGTCATCCCCCGGGAGCGCGCCGGCAGGGCGGCCGTTCCGGGCGGAGGTTCCGGGCATTGCGAAAACCCGCCCGTCGCCTGTCGAAAGCTGCGCACCGCGATGGAGGTTCCCCGTGAAGGATTTGAAGCTGTTCGGACATTCTGTGGAAACGCTGGGTCTGTCCCTGGTGCTGTTCGCCGTCGTCCTGCTGGTTGTCGTGCTGTTCAAGCGGGTGCTGTTGGGCCGGCTTGCGGCCTTCGCGCGACGGACGGAAAACACCTGGGACGATCATCTGGTGGATGTCCTTGATCGGACCAGCATCGTCCTGTTCCTGCCGCTGGCGTTGTACGTTGGTTCCACCGTGCTGAATCTCCCGCGGGCGGCGAACGGATTGCTCGCCAGCATCGCCATTGCCGGCATTCTGTTGCAGGTCGCCAGCTGGTTCGATCGGATCATCGTCAGCTGGCTGCATCACATGGCGACGCGCTGGGATCCGGCCAGGGCCACGACCATGTCCATGATGGGGATCGTCGTCAGGGTGCTGCTGTGGACGATGCTCGCCTTCGTCGCCCTCGACACCTTCGGCATCAACATCACCGCGCTGGTCGCCGGACTCGGCATCGGTGGCGTGGCGGTGGCGCTGGCGGCACAGAACATTCTTGGGGACCTTTTTGCATCATTATCCATTGTATTTGACAGTCCGTTCCTCATCGGTGATTTCATTGTTGTCGATGACAAGATGGGCACGGTCGAACACATCGGCATCAAAACCACGCGCATCCGCAGTCTGGGCGGTGAGCAGGTCGTCTTCTCCAACTCCGACCTGTTGAAAAGTCGGATCCGGAATTACAAGCGCATGTTCGAACGCCGGGTCGTTTTCTCCATCGGCGTGACCTATCAAACGCCGGCGGACAAGCTGGCGGCCATCCCGGACATGATCAGGGAGATCATCTGCAGCCTCGAGAAAACGCGCTTTGATCGCTCGCATTTCTCCCAGTTTGGCGATTTCGCACTCGTCATCGAGACCGTGTATTTCGTGCTTGACCCCGACTACAACTTTTACATGGACGTCCATCAGAAAATCGGATTGGAGATATTGAAAAGATTTGAGCGGGAAGGAATCGAATTCGCCTACCCCACTCAAACGATCCAGCTGCAGCAGGCGGCCGGCTGAATCCGCACGGCTGCGGAAGGGGAGACGCGCAACCGGGGGCTTGAGTAACGGTCAGCGCTGCTTGAGACAGGCCTGAAGACCCGTGAAGGCGGGATACGGCGCGGTGATTACAAAGCTCGGGATCTCGGCCATGTAGCGCCTGAAACGCCCCTTGTCCTCAAACCGCGCGCGAAACGGTGAGGATGCAAGCATATCTGGCACGCGGGGCAGAATGCCGCCGGCAAGGTACACGCCTCCCCGCGCGCCCAGGATGAGGGCGATATCGCCCGCTGTTTCCCCAAGAAAAGAGAAAAAAGTTTCCAGTGTACGAACCGCGAAAGGGTCCTCCCGCAAGCGGGCGAGCGCGATGACGGCTTCCGGAGAGATGGCGGGGTCCGGTGCGCCGCCGCATAGGCAGTGATAGAGATCCACCAGGCCCTGGCCGGACAAGACGCGCTCCGCTGAAACGCGTCCATAGCGGCGGCGGAACCATTCGAGGACCCGGTCCTCTTCCTCGTCGTGGGCGGCCAGCGACACGTGACCGCCTTCCCCGGTGATCGGCACATGGGCGCCGTCGCAGGGGAGCAGACCGGACACGCCGAGACCGGTGCCGGGACCGACGACGGCAACCGCGCCACCCCGGGCCGCCTTGCCGCCGCCGATCTGTACCACGGCGTCCGCGGTCAGATGGGGCAAGGCCAGTGCGAGCGCCATGAAATCGTTTATGACACGCAGCGGGTCGAGTTTCAGTCTCGATTTCAGATCGGTGATGGAGAATCGCCAATTGAGGTTGGTCATCTCAACCCAGTCGCCCGTCACCGGGCTGGCGACGGCGATCGCGCCGCGGGTGGGATGATCGCTGGCCGGTACGGTCTGGAGGTAGGATTCCAGCAGGACGATCAAATTTGCCGATGCGGCGTTTTCGCCCACCTTCACATGAGCGGGGCCGGCGGCCGTGAGAATGCCGAGCCGAGTATAGGTGCCGCCGACATCCGCAATCAATGCCGGTGATTCAGCCTTGGATGTCATAGGATTCGCAAGGTATACGGACCCGCTGCGCGGATCAACGCCCGCTGGCCAGGATATTGGCTGATCCATCGAACGGGATCGGCCCGCAGCGTATAATCAGCGCCCCCAAATCGCCGCCGTCATGCCGATGTCCAAAATGAACCCCAAGGTTGGCTTTGTCAGTCTCGGCTGCCCCAAGGCGCTGGTGGACTCCGAGCGCATCCTGACCCAACTCAAGGTCGAGGGCTACGACATCGTGCCGAGCTATGACGCCGCCGATCTGGTGGTGGTCAACACCTGCGGCTTCATCGAGTCTGCGGTGACGGAGTCGCTGGACGCCATCGGCGAGGCGCTGGCCGAAAACGGCAAGGTCATCGTCACCGGCTGCCTCGGTGCGCGAGCGGACAGGATCCGCGCGCGCCATCCCAATGTGCTGGCGGTTACCGGCCCGCAGCGTTACGAGGAAGTCGTCGGCGCCGTGCACGAGCATTTACCGGCGCGACACGATCCGTATCTCGATCTGGTGCCGCCACAGGGGGTAAAGCTCACGCCGCGGCACTATGCCTATCTAAAGATCGCCGAGGGCTGCAATCACCGCTGCACATTCTGCATCATCCCTTCCATGCGCGGCGATCTGACGAGCCGGCCGATCGATGAAGTCCTGAAGGAAGCCGGGAAGCTGGTTGCCGCCGGCGTGAAGGAACTGCTGGTGATCTCGCAGGATACCAGCGCCTACGGCGCCGACATCCGTTACCGCACCGGCCGGTGGCATGATCGGGAATACGCAACTTCACTTGCAGGGCTGGTCACGGGTTTGAGCGAACTCGGCGTATGGGTGCGGTTGCATTACGTCTATCCGTACCCGCACGTCGACGACATCATTCCGCTGATGGCGGAGGGTAAAATCCTGCCGTATCTGGACGTGCCATTTCAGCACGGCAGTCCGCGCATCTTGAAACTGATGAAACGCCCCGCGGCTGCGGAAAACACGCTTGAGCGCATCGAGGCATGGCGCGCGATCTGCCCGGACCTCGCCCTGCGCAGCACCTTCATTGTCGGTTTCCCTGGAGAGACCGAGGGCGATTTCCGGCAGTTGCTCGATTTCATCCGTGCGGCGCAATTGGATCGTGTCGGTTGCTTCACGTACTCGCCGGTGGAGGGGGCACGCGCCAACGACCTATCCGATCCGGTGCCGGAAGAGGTCAAACAGGAACGCTACGCGCGTTTCATGGAAGTGCAGCAGCTCATCAGCCGCGAGCGACTGGCCGCCAAAGTGGGAAAAACGCTGCGAGTGCTCGTTGATGAACTGCGTGACGACGGCACGGCCATCGCCAGGAGCCACGCCGATGCGCCGGAGATCGACGGTCAGGTATTAATCGCGCCAGCGCAGGGCGTAAAAGCGGGTGACTTCATCGACGTCAAAATTATGGGTGCGCAGGACTACGATTTGACCGCGCGTCGCTCCAGAGCGATCGATTCTGAAAGCCAGGGGATCTCTGAAGAAGCCTGAGATTTCAGTTTTGCCTTCTGTGCCCTGGGAGGTCCAGGATGACTTCCCAGGGCATGGCTGAATCAAGTCGACTGAAGCCGCTTGTGCGAACGGGTGCTGAGCAGGGTGATGCGGGGTGGTGTTGAAGTGGCGACCCGGCAGACATGATGCCGGCAATGCGGGCACGCGTACTCCTGCTGATCGCCGTTGAACCGCTGCCTCTCGATCTCGACGCGGAAGGTGCTGCCGCAGGAGCCGCAGGTCTGCACAAAAGCCGCGCTGGGCGCAAAGACGGTATTTGAATCCGGTGAATGTTCCATGATTGCTCGTCCCGGGACCAGTGGCAGCGGCCGGACGCGCCAGCCGCCGCTCCTCTTGGGTCCGAAATTAATAACGCCCCCGACCACCGCCGCCGCCACCGCCGAAGGCACCGCCGCGACTGTGCTGGCGGAAACCGCCACCCGGTTCGCGGGGCTTGGCCTCACTGACCTTGAGGGTGCGGCCGTCGATCGATCTTTTACTGAGCGCCTCAATGGCGGCAAGGGCGGCCTTGTTGTACATCTTTACGAAGCCGAAGCCGCGTGATTCGCCGGTATAGCGATCGGTGAGCAGGTTCACGGATTCGACAGCGCCAAATTCCGTGAACAGGTTGCGCACTTCCTCTTCGGTGGTGGTGGGTGAAAGATTACCGACATAAATGCTCATGATGGTCATGACTGAAGCTCCGTCTCCGCTCGCAGGCGGAATGATGAGGAATGACCTTCGCCGTGGGGGCGGAGGGACTGGCCTTGGCGGTCAGAACACCCGCAGTAGGTCTGGGTATCGGGTGGACACTTCAGGAGCGATCGCCAACTGTGGGATCGCGTCCGGGAGGGCAGGTACCGGATGCCTGCGCGGCTGGTTAATACCGTTTGGGTGCAATCACGGTAACACTTTTGCCGGCGTTTGGCCAATTACCGGATGGATCAGCGCCCCAACGCGAGCAGCCGCTATTACTCGCAGGAGTAACCCAGCATCGCCAGACCTTCTTCGAGATAGTCCGAAACCATCGGCGTGGCGATGATGTATGCGGCGGTATGCGAACTCAATCGCTGTCGCGCGTCAGCCAGCGCGGCGTCCCACTCGTCCCCGGCATAGTCGCCCCGGCCGAGCCACATCAACGCCACCAGATTCACCTGTTCCTCGGCATCCATCGCGCCGATGAGTGCGTGCAATTCCTGATAGGACGGATCGCCACTGTGATCGGCGAGTACCTGCAGGGCCCAGTCGTCGGCCGGTGCGGAGGGCTCCTCGGGGATCACAACCTCCTCCTTGGCATGGAATTCACGCGCCTTCTGGATGATGAAACAAATTTTGTCCGTACTTACGCCCAGAGCCACCGGTTCCTGCCGATCCATGATTGCCCTCTTCACCAGATGGGTATGAAATGAAGGTAATTCTAACCCGCGGTGATGAAATGGAATTGATCCGGATCAGTTCGCGGCGCGGATATCCCGATTCATTGGTATAACCACCGGGTCGCCTGGCGGTAGCGTTCGGCAACGGCGGGGTTGTGTTCGTAGATTTCGAACTTGCCGGTCATGAGCTTGTCCAGCCGTGAAAGCCGGTCCATCGTCGGCGGATGGGTGGCATTCAGGAGGGCGAGATCGGCGGCGCCCGGCCGGGTTTGATTAATCGCCAGCAACACCCGGGGCAGGCCATAGGGTTCGTAGCCGCCACGCGCGGCCAGCACGACGCCGATGCCGTCGGCCTCGAACTCATCATCGCGATCCAGCCCACGGGCATAAATCTGCATGCCGGCCTGTATGAATGGCGCGGCGTTGAAATGGGCACTGCGGCTCACGGCCTCGCCGACCAGATCCAGCGCCAGGCCCTGCATCGCCTGTTTGCGGATGGCTTCCAGATGGTGCCGGCGGAGCACATGGCCGATCTCATGCGACAACACGCCGGCCAGATCGGATTCACCGCCGGCGATGCGCAGCAGGCCGCGGGTCACGAACACATAGCCGCCGGGCGCGGCGAAGGCGTTGACGGTCTCGGTGTCGAGGACACCGAAGTGCCAGGGCAGATTGGGGCGTTCAGTCTGCGCGGCGAGCCACATGCCGATCCGGTTGACGTAACGTTGCACGCCGTCATCGCTGACCAGCGGCGTGGCGCCAAGCAGCGAGGCGGCCATGCCACGGCCGATCTCGATCTCGCGATCTTCCGGTACGTCGGCTGCGGCCGTGGCTAGTTTTTGCCCCAGGTCGACCACGCGGCCCAGATCAAGGCCGTTCAGGTTGAGGCCATCGGCGAATGCAATGCCGATCACGCCGGCAGAGAGCAGAGAAAGCAACAGTAAGCGAAGAGTACGCATATCAGTGCATCAACGGATTGTGTGACGGGGCATTGGCCGGTGTCTCCGGCGCGGTTTGCAGATAGGGCACATTCTGCGCCGATAATTGCGCCATCTGGGCAAAGCTGGCGGCTTCGCCGGGGTTGGATTGATAGCCCTCCATCTGCTGCAAGGCCTGAGGGTTGGGCGTGGCCGTGCGCAAATCCTCGGCGCTCAGACCGCGGATGCCAAGACTGGGTGTGACGCCTTGATTGGTATCCGGCGCCCGGGAGTGACTGCCCAGCAGGCCGGTGGTGCCGCGCGACAGCCGTGCAAAGAAATTATCTCCGGAAGGCGGGGGAGGCGGAGACGGAGACGTTCCGGCAGTATCGGCTGGCGGAGCAGGCGGTGGCGGAGGAGGCGGCGCGGCTGGCGCCACTGGGTTCGCCGGCGCGTTGGCTGGTGCCGGGGTGGTTGTGGCGGGCGGGCTGCCGGCAAGCTGTTCGCCCTGTTCGATTTGCCCGGGCGTCATTTTCGCGGCCAGTTGATCGCGGACCTTGGCCGCGCCCTTGGCGCGGTTTTTTGCCGCCAGCGTATACCAACGATAGGCCTGCACCACGTCAGTCGGCACACCCTGACCGTTGGCGTAGATGTCGCCAAGAATGAATTGTGCTTCGGGATCGCCCTGATTGGCGAGCACGAGGAACTCCTGCTGTGCGGCGGCGTAATTACCCTGCTGGTAGAGCAACATGGCACTGCCAAAATCCGCGGCCACGACGCCGACCGGGATCAGCACGGCAAAAATGACGGTGCGCAGCCGCTGTGAAGTCATTTGGAATGCAGGGAATTAATGTAGGCCTATAATACCCCCATGCGCAGTGATTCAATAACAAGAATGGTGATGGCCGGGTTGTGTGGATTGCTGCTGGCAACCGCGCAGGCGGCCGATGCCGACAATCAGACTGCGCTCGCGGCGGCGCAGCGCGGCGACTACGTACAGGCCTACGCGATATGGAAGCCCCGCGCGGAAAGCGGCGAGGCCCGCGCGCAATACAACCTCGGCGTGCTCTACGAACGCGGTCTTGGGGTGGATATCGATTACGCGCAGGCCATGTACTGGTATCAGAAATCCGCGGAACAGGGAGACACCGGCGCGCAGTTCAACCTCGGCAATTTATTCCGCAACGGGCAGGGCGCCCCGGCCGATGCCGCCGAGGCCGCGCACTGGTATCAAAAGGCAGCGGAGGCCGGCCATCCGCAGGCCCAGGCCAGCCTCGGTTACATGTATGCGACGGGGCAGGGCGTGCAGCGCGATTACGCCACGGCCATGCAGTGGTATCGCAAGGCGGCGGATCAGGGCGTGGCACAGGCCATCTACGATCTCGGCGTCATGTATGCCAGGGGGCAGGGTGTCGATCGCGATGCGGTCGAGGCGGAGCGCCGGTACCGTGCAGCGGCTGACAAGGGACTTGCAGAGGCGCAGAACGCGCTCGGGAAAATGTACCGCGACGGCGACGGCGTGACCGCCAATGACGCCGAGGCGCTGCGCTGGCTGCGCGCGGCGGCGGATCAGAAACACGCCGAGGCCGAATATCTGCTGGGCACGATGTACGGTGAAGGCCGCGGCACGGCGCAGGATTACGCGCAGGCGGTCTACTGGTGGACGCGCGCGGCGCGGCAGAACAACACCGACGCGCAATATCTTCTGTGCCTGGCATATCGTCTGGGCCACGGCGTGGACGTGGACAAGATCAAGGCCTACGCGTGGTGCGACATCGCCGTGGCCGGCGGCTCCAAGGAGGCCACCGACACCCGCGCCAGTCTGGTGAAGGATATGAGCAGCAGCGAAGTCAAACAGGCCGAGGACGTGGCGGCCCTGCTGACGAAGGACTACATCACCAAAGCGGAATAAATTCCGCGTGGCAATTGCGCAATAGTTCGCAGCAGTTCCCGCCGGTGTTGCTAAACTAAAAAAGAAAGTGAACGTGCCCCTGCATGTCGCACGAAGCGATCCGCGATGTCTGATCTGACCGTCAACGTTTCGATGCACTTGGAGCGCGCCAAAGCGGGCGACGTCGGCGCCATGGTGAGCCTCGCCGACAACTATCTGCATGGCTGGAGCCTTAAACGCGATCCGGCGAAGGCCGAGCAGTGGTACCGCAAGGCGGCGGAAGCCGGTTACGCGCCGGCGCAGTTTTCACTGGCGCAGGTTTATTTCGAAGGCGACGAGGACGTACCCGCCAATCCGGCCGAAGCATTTCGTTGGTATCGGACGGCGGCGGAACACGGCCATCCCGGCGCCCAGGCGGCGCTGGCCTGGTGTTATCAGCAGGGCATCGCCGTGGAACGCGACCTGGCCGCCGCCGTGCATTGGTATCGACAGGCGGCGGCTGGCGGCCAGGTCATTGCCTGCCATAATCTGGGTTGGCTGTACGCGCACGGCGAAGGCGTCGCGCGCGATCCCGTTCAGGCCGCTGAGTGGTACCGGCGGGCGGCGGAGCAGGGGTATCCCCCGTCGCAATTGCAACTTGGATTGGCCTGTCTCCGTGGTCATGGCGTGGCCGCGAATGAGGCGGAGGCCGTCCATTGGCTGGAACGCGCCGCCACCGGCGGACACGCCAGGGCGCAATACAATCTGGCCCTGCTCTACAGCGGCGGACGGGGATTGGCGCCCGACGAAACTCAAGCTGCGCACTGGGCGCAGCAGGCGGCGGAGCGGGGCTACGCCCGCGCCCAGTTTCATCTCGCCACGCTGTATGCCACCGGGCTCGGCATCGAGCGGGATCCCGTGGCGGGGGCGCATTGGTATCGCGCGGCGGCGGAGCAGGGGCACGCCCGCGCGCAGTATGCGCTGGCCCGCGCTTATGCCGCGGGCACCGGTGTGGAACGCAATCCCGCCCTCTCGCGCCAGTGGCTGGAACAAGCGGCGGCACTTGGCCATCCCAAGGCGCAATACCGCCTGGGCCGCATGTATCTGGGCCAGGGTGCGGAGCGCAACTTCGAACTGGCGCGCCATTGGCTCGAAACCGCCGTCAAACAAGGGCACGTTTATGCGCGCTACTATCTGGGCATGCTGTGGGCCAGGGGCATGGGCGGCGCGCGTGATGACGCCGAAGCCTACCGCTGCATCTACAGTGCGGCGCTGGTGACTGGCGACGAACGCATGCGGGCGAGGGCGGATCGTCTGGCGGCGCGCCTCTCACCGGAAATGCTCGCCCAACTGCGCGCGCAAGTGGAACGCGAAAATCCGCAACTCATCGAAGAATAATCTTGTGAACAGGGGTTGAGGCCTTTATTCTATGCGCCCGCGGAGAGGTGGCAGAGTGGTCGATCGCGCCGCACTCGAAATGCGGAGTGCCGCAAGGCACCGGGGGTTCGAATCCCTCCCTCTCCGCCATTTAGTTTCACTGCTGGAAAATATCGGTGGTACGTCCCCTAGTATTTTTTTCGAGCCAGACCCCTTTAATTTCTTTAGGGGGATCAACCGAAAACTATTTGATGGTACGTCGCCTGGTGTGTTACAACATTATCGGTGCAAGTAAGGGTTTTGCGGATGACCCTTGATCAGTGCTCATTGGAAGAAAATGTCGATTCTCATGTATCACCCGCATATCGGAATCAGCGTAGCAATATCACCAGGGAGCACAGATGCCGACCGAGAAAGCCGCAAGTAACGTAAGCGCACCCACGCAATTTCTCCAGACGGCGAACGAGAAATATGCCTATCGTCGTTTTGGAGCGGGCTCGGGACTTCCACTCCTGTGTCTTCAGCACTTCACCGGGACACTTGACAACTGGGATCCGGCGGTCACCGACCCGCTCGCAGTCGGGCGGGAAGTGATCTTGTTTGAAAGTGCTGGCATTGGCCGCTCCACCGGCACGGTGCCGGAAACGATTGCCGGCATGGCGGTGCATGCCCTGGCCTTCTTGGACGGTCTCGACCTGAAGACCTGCGATGTCCTCGGCTTTTCACTGGGCGGCATGGTGGCGCAGCAGATTGCGCAGGATCGCGCCTCCATTTTTCGGAGGATGATCCTCGTAGGGACGGCGCCAAGAGGTGGAGAGGACATCATGCACCTCGATAAAGCCAGTTTGGCCAAGTATTTCAGGGATCCGACACTTAAGGGATATTCGATCCTGCAAAAGATCTTTTTTACGCCGACGGAGTCGAGCCAAGCGGCGGGCGCGGCCTTTATCAGCCGCCTCATGCGACGCAAGGAAGATCGGGAGCCGGTCTCCGGGCCCGCAGTCGCCCAAGCCCAGATGTCAGCGTTTCGTGATTGGGAACGCTTCACTGGCGAGCGCTTCGCGGGGCTGAAGGGCATCCGCCAACCCACCCTCGTGGTGAACGGCATTCATGACGAGATGATTCCGGTCTCGAACTCCTACTGGCTGAGCGCGAATCTCCCCAACGCTGTTCTTCTAACCTATCCCGACTCCGGACACGGCTCCCTGTTCCAATTTCATGAGTCCTTCGTGCGGCAAGCGGCGGCATTCCTCGCTTCTGACTCGCCATCTGCGCCGTATTGAGTCTGCGCACCGCCATCCGGCCGCCTTAAGCGAGGACATCCTGTCCTGGGGCAGCAGGCTCTCAATTAAAAACATAGGGTTCTAAACAAGGCAAATATGCTCAATTTGACCGAGCCGTTCCCCGGGCGAGCACCGCGCGGCGGTGCCGGCCGAAGACGGCCTCGCGTTGCCCTCGTCGAGCGCGGGGCGTGGACCTGGTGAAGAGGCATGGGGGATGAGTTGCAGCCACCTGAGCGCGGTGAAGACGAGCCGGCCACGCACCACGGGCTGCGAGAAATGCCTGGCGATGGGCGACACCTGGGTGCACCTGCGCCTGTGCCGCACCTGCGGTCACGTCGGTTGCTGCGATGACTCGAAGAACAAGCACGCCACCAAGCACTTTCATGAGACGAAGCACCCGATCATGACCTCTCTCGAGCCTGGAGAAAGCTGGAGTTGGTGCTTTGTGGACGAAGTGGCAATGGAGCTGAGATGAGCGAGCCGGTATCGTCGACGCGGCAGGCGCAGATGTTCTATGTGCTCGCGCCGGAGGAGATCGCGCGCATGAGCCGCTTCGGCATCCCGCGGCACTTCATCGAAGGCGAGCAGGTGCTGCGGACCGGGAAGGCAAGCCCCGGAATCTATCTGGTGCTCTCCGGCATCATCAGGATCACGGGGCGCGATGCACACGGCCATAACTTCCCGGTGGTCGAGCATGGCCCCGGTGCTTTTTCGGGGGAACTATCGCAGCTCTCCGGCAAGCCGTCCTTCGTCGACGGTGTCGCCGTTGGTGAAGTCGACGCCATCGAGATCAACGCCGGAGGGCTGCATGCGCTGCTCATCTCCGAGGCGGCGCTCGGCGAGAAGATCATGCGCGCGATGATCCTGCGCCGCGTGGCATTGATCGA
The DNA here is from genome assembly GCA_035501935.1 of Gammaproteobacteria bacterium. NCBI lineage: Bacteria > Pseudomonadati > Pseudomonadota > Gammaproteobacteria > Gammaproteobacteria bacterium. The sequence continues at coordinate 66,471 of DATJVC010000017.1, forward strand.
GGCGGGCGCCGGCGGCCCGGTGCTGATCGGAGCCGCCGCATCGCACGACGTCGCGCGACTGCGCGGCTTCCTCAACCGCAATGGCATCCCGCACCAGTTGCTGGATCCGGCGAGCGATGCTGATGCGCAGGCCTTCGTCGAGCGCTACGCGCCGGAGCCGGGGCAATTGCCGCTCGCGGTGTGTCCGAACGGCGAGGTGCTGAGGAATCCGGCGGAGAACGAGCTTGCTCGCTGCATCGGCATGCTTGACACCGACCCGGCCGACACGGTCTATGATGTCGCGATCGTCGGGGCGGGTCCGGCGGGGCTCGCCGCCGCGGTCTACGCGGGCTCGGAAGGCCTGTCCGTTCTGGTGATCGATGCGCGCGCCTTCGGTGGGCAGGCGGGCGCGAGCGCGCGCATTGAAAACTATTTCGGTTTTCCGACCGGTATTTCCGGCCAGGCGCTCACGGCCCGCGGCTACACCCAGGCCCAAAAATTCGGCGCGCGCATGCTCATCCCAATGGATGCGCGGCGACTCGACTGCGAGCCCGCGGACCGGGGCGAGCCAATGACGCTCGAACTTGGCGACGGCCGCACGGTGCGCGCCCGCACCGTGGTCATTGCCAGCGGCGCCCGTTACCGCCGGCCGGCCGAGTGCAGCAATCTCATGACGATGGAAGGCCATGGTGTCTGGTACTGGGCTTCGCCCATGGAGGCGAAGCTGTGCGCGGGCGGCGAGGTCGTGCTGGTCGGCGGTGGCAATTCTGCGGGGCAAGCCGCAGTGTTCCTTTCCGAGCATGCGTCGAAAGTCTGGATGCTCGTGCGCGGGCCGTCCCTCGCCGCCAGCATGTCCAAGTACCTCATCGACCGCATCGCCGCCACAACGAATATCGAGCTTTTGACGCGCACCGAGATCACACACGTGTCAGGGTCACGCGAGTCGGGCGTCGAGTCGGTCTCCTGGCGAAGCCATGGAGGCGAGACGCAACAGCGGCTGATCCACCACGTTTTCCTCTTTCTCGGCGCAGACCCGAGCACCGAATGGCTGAAGGACTGTCCTGTGGCGGTCGACGGCAGAGGCTTCATTACGACCGGACATGATGCCATGCTGCCGCTCCAGACCAGCGTGCCCGGCGTCTTCGCGATCGGCGACGTGCGTGCAGGCTCGGTGAAACGGGTCGGCGGCGCGATCGGAGAAGGCGCGGCGGTCGTGTCGCAGATCCATGCGTACCTCCAGTAAAAAGGAGAGTTGGCAGCGACTCCACGTCCTTCATCTTCCGCGCCGATTCATCCGGTGGTGTACGAGTGTGCAGCATTGACACGTCCTGCAGATCGATGGCGTCCGCAATCGGATTTCGGTAGGCAATCTGTGTGGTATCCTCGATTTCTGTTATCGAATGGCAGCATGAACGGCCTCGGTGGGGATTCTGGACGTTACGCGGTAGAACAACTGCTTCATGAACTCCACCGCGATCAGATAGCACGTCACCATCGCCAGTAGAACAAGGAAGAAAAGCGGTGGCGGTGCAACGAAGCCGAGAAACCTCGCAAAGGGCATGAAAGGCAGCGCCATGGCCACAAGGACGATCGACAGCGAGGTCAGGGTCAACATGATACTGGGCCGGCTCTTGAACGGGCTGACACGGGTGCGGATGACGAAGATCACGAGAACCTGGGTGGCAATGGACTCGATGAACCAGCCCGTGTGGAACAGCGCCTCTCCGGCCTCGAACACTCGCAGCATGATGAAGAACGTGAGGAAATCGAATACCGAGCTGACCGGGCCGATCACCCACATGAAGTTGCGGATGAAGGCCGTGTTCCAACGCCTGGGATGGGACAGGACATCGTCGTCCACGTTGTCCGTCGGAATCGGGAGTTCCGAGACGTCGTAGAGCAGGTTGTTGAGCAGAATCTGCGCCGGCAGCATGGGCAGAAAGGCAAGGAACAAAGTCGCGCCGGCCATGCTGAACATGTTGCCGAAATTGGAGCTCGTTCCCATCATGATGTACTTCAAGATGTTGGCGAACGTACGGCGTCCCTCCATCACGCCCGCGTGCAGCACGTTCAGGTCCTGTCGAAGCAGAATCATGTCGGCAGCCGCCTTGGCTACATCAACGGCGCTGTCCACCGATATGCCGACGTCCGCGGAATGGAGCGATGGCGCGTCATTGATGCCGTCGCCGAGGTAACCAACGGTGTGTCCCTGGGCCTTAAGAGACAGGATGACGCGATTCTTCTGCGTCGGTGTGAGGCGGCAGAACAAATTGGCCTCTTTTACCCGCACCGCCAGGGCGGGATCGCTCAGGTCCCGCATCTCGCCTCCGGTCAGCATGCCCGTGATCGGCACGCCCAGTTGGGTGCAGATGTGGCGGGTGACCTGTTCGCCGTCGCCGGTGATGATCTTGACGTTCACCCCGCTTGCCGCCAGCGCCTCGAGTGCATGTGCCGCGCTTGGTTTTGGCGGATCCAGAAAGGCGGCAAATCCGGCGAAGATGAGTTCGGTTTCATCGTCCACAACGGCGTGCGGGTGATCTGACGTCACCGACCGCCAGGCAATGCCGAGCACCCTGAAGCCCTCACGCCCGAGATCGTCGTGCAGGGCCTGGATCTTCTCCAATGCCTGATCGTCCATTGGCTGCGCGCCTTTCGCTTCATCCGAGGCGTATTGCGAGGAGAGTGCGAGGATATCCTCGGCCGAGCCCTTGACCACAAGGAGCCGTTTCTGCCCGTCGTCGACCAGGACGGAGACGCGCCGCCGCTCAAAATCGAAGGGCACCTCGTCGATCTTGCGCCATCCGTTTATGTCGATTTCCTCGTGCTCGAGGATCGCCTCGTCCAAGGGGCTTCTAAGGCCGGTTTCGAAATGGCTGTTGAGGTAGGCCAGCTTCAGCACCTGCGCGCTGTCGCGTCCCTGTGCGTCCAGGTGGCGCTCAAGATGGATGCGCGCCTCGGTCAGGGTGCCGGTCTTGTCGGTGCACAGTACGTCCATGCCGCCCAGATTGTGGATGGCGGCAAGCCGTTTCACTATCACCTGCTCCCGTGCCATGCGCAGAGCACCGCGCGACAGCGTCACCGTGACCACCATCGGCAGGAGCTCCGGCGTCAGGCCGACGGCCAGCGCAATGGCGAAGAGGAACGATTCGAGCAACGGCCGGTGAAACAGGGTGTTGACCAGCAAAACGAACAGCACCAGCAGTACAGTCAGGCGCATGATCAGCATGCCGAAGCTTTGGGTTCCCAGCTCGAACTCGGTGGGCGGCGCCTTCGCCTCCAGCACATTGGCGATCCTGCTCACGGCGGTGTCGGCGCCGGTGCGGCAAACCATGGCCCTGGCCATCCCGCTGACGACGGACGTCCCCATGAACACGGCATTCCCGGCCCCGCTGAGATCTTCCACCGGCACGGACAGCTCGCGCGCGTGCTTTTCCACGGGATAGGACTCGCCCGTCAGCAACGCCTGGTTGACGAAGAAATCCTTTGCCTCCAGCAGGCGGCAATCGGCCGGCATGAGATAGCCCGCGGCCAGCAAGACGACGTCGCCGGGCACCAACTCCGTCATCGGGACTTCCCGTGGATGGCCGTCACGCATCACCATCGCGCGCACGGCGACCGCCTGCTGCAACCGTTCCGCGGCCCGGCCGGCCCGGTATTCCTGGTAGAAGTCCAGGGTCACGCTCATGAGCACAATGGCCCAGATGATCGCGAATCCGATGATCTCGCCGGTCAGCGCCGATACCACGCTCGCGGCAAGCAGAATCAGCACCAGGGGATTTCTGAAATGGGCGAGGTACTGGACGATCAGCGCCCGTTTGCCGCGGATCCGCAATGTATTTGGACCGAAACGAACGGTCCGCCGCCGGGCTTCCTCCTGGCTCAGCCCATTCGGAGGAGATTCCAGCTGTGACAGGAGGGTTGCAGAGGATACATTCCAAAAGAGGGGCTGCGGACGGTCCATTGATTGTACTTTTGTGCTGCGCGGGCACCCGGGCTTTGTCAGGTCATTATCATCAGACTAACCGCTTCTAATTACATTTTGACTAAAATTGTCGACCTTACGGTGCCCGATCCTGATTTCACGAAATCCATCATGTGGCCCCGCCCATCCCTTCCTGCGCCCCCTTGACCAGCAGCACGGGCACCGGACTTGTTCTGACCACAGCCTCGGCATCGCTCCCCAGCAGAAGGTGACTGATGCCGCGATGCCCATGAGTTCCCATGACGATGATGTCCACCGGCCATTTCCTTGCCTGTTCAACAATAAACTTTGACGCCCGGCCACCGATGGTTTCGGCCATCTCCACGTCGGCCTCGATGCCCTGCGCGCGTGCCGCCGCCTGTGCATCTTTCAAAACCTTTTCTCCCCACAGGCGCAAGCTGTCGAGGATATCTGCGAGATTGACGCCTCCACCCGCATCAGGCATTGGAAGGAAGGCATCCACGACGTGGAGGAAACCGAGTTTCGCCTTCTGATCCTTCGCAAGGCGGATGGCTTCAGTCATGCCGCGATTCGAAGTCGTGCTTCCGTCAATGGGGCAAAGGATATGCTTGTACATGGATATTCAGCTCCACGAAACGATACGATTCCGGAACAATTGAGACCAATCGCCGATAATCTGTCAAGTTTGTCGATTTTGGCCGGCAATAAATACCCTATCTTGATCACCCCCTGAATATGTCGAACGGCTCGATCTTGAGGACGCGCCGCACGCCGATGTAACTCGAAACGCCCGCCATGATCAGCACCATTACAAAAGCCAGCAGCAGGTTGGCGTAGGTGACCATTGCCGCGTAACTGGGTAGCCGGAGTTTCGCGATGGTGACCAGCACCGTGCACAAGCCGGTGCCGAGCCCGAAGCCGAGCATGGCGGTCAGTCCCGCCTGGAACAGGATCATGTAGACGAGTTCGCGGCCTTTCGCGCCGATCGCTTTCAACGCACCGAATTTGTCCAGATTTTCCAGGACGAACGCGTAGAAGGTCTGACCCGATATCGACAGACCTACGATGAAGCTGAATACGGTCATCAGCAGCAAGTTGATGCCAAACCCGGTCTGATATTTGTAGAAGTCGGAGGTCCTCTGGATGAATTCTTCCTTGGTAAAGGCTTCGTAGCCGAGGTGGTTGACCTGTTCCTTGATGCGCGCGATCGCCCCCGTACTTTTCGGTTCCACCAATACGTAGGATATCGTGAAGCGCGGCGACGGAATGTATTGAATCGCGCGCGAATAGGTTGTGTACAGGGTCGGTATCCCGAACAGGCCGGTCGTCGCGACCCGGGCGATGCCCACGATCCTGCCGCGATGGTCGTTCAGCTCGAAGTCCGCGCCGAGCACCGGATTGTCGAGCTTGGAGAATTCGGCATCCTTCACCACGATGAATCCATTCTCGGCGTAGATGTCCTCGATATGCCCTTCGATGAGCGCGGGACGGCCGAGCAGGCTCGTGTCGTCGAGTCCGATCACGGTCACCGGCTGATATGTACCGTTGCGCAGTTTCACCAGCGCGCCGCCGGAGAACAGCGGCACCGCGTATTTCACGCCCTCGATGCTGCGCACGGCGTCCAGCACGTAAGCCGGCATCCCGATGCTGTTGGCGATCGTGTTGACGGCGGGATCCATCACCCAGATCGTTGCTCCGATGTTGGTCACTGTCGATGCGGACCGGCGCAGCACGCCGGAAAACATCGACGTTATCAGCACCATCAGGAACACCGCAAACGTGATTCCGAGCACCAGCGTGGCGAATTTCCCCCGGTCGTTCACCAGCAACTCATAGGCGATGCGCAGGATGCCTTTCATGACACGTCTTTCAGCCCTCGCCAATGTAGACGTCGGCCAGTTGGCCGGGATAGAGGTGAAGGTTCCCGGCGCGCCGGAATTTGAAGATCACCGGCAATACCCTGACATCAACGCGTTCCGTTCTTTGATTCGAAAGCTCTATTTTGGGAGACACATACGGCTGCACCCTCACGAATTCCAGAGGGGCGGTTATGCCGGTGCCGCGGATGAACATCGTGGCGCGCATGTGCGCCGCATCCGGCAGCCTGTGGACGAGTATTTCGTCGACGTAAACCCTGACGCCGAGAACATCCTGCGAACCGCCCATGACGATGACCGGGGCCGCGCCCTGGCTGTATGTGTCATAAATACCCTGCGGCGAGACGTAACTGCCGACGGCAGCCGCAATCGACAGGATCACGCCATCTTCGGGCGCGGTCACCGTGTATTTGGAAAGCAGGGCATTCGACGCCGCGTATGCCTTCTCAAGCGCGTCGTATTGGTGTTCCTGATTTTGGATGTCGTAGAGCCATGCGCCCGCTTTGGTCAGTTCGTACTGTTTCCGTGCAACCTCAAGGTTCGCTTTTGCAACGTTGAATGCGTTGGTGGCATTGTCCACCGTTTCCTGGCTTACCAATTGAGGATTCAGTCTGTGTAATCTGTTCTGCTTGTCGGATTCATCTTGCGCGCTTTTGAGGTTTGCCCCGGCGGCGTCCACCTGCGCCCCGGCAACCTCGAGGTTTTCAGGCCGCGGTTGCGCCTTCAATTCCTGAAACAGGGCCAGCGCGGCCTCCGCCTGGGATTTCTGCTGTTCGGCCGTGGCCCGTTGCACGGAATCGTCGAGCGTGATGAGCGGGGCGCCTTTTGCAACGATTTGTCCCTCGGTCACCAGAATCCGCGTAATCACCCCCGCGACCTCAGGATAAATGTTTATGTTCTCGCCGCTCGTTTGATAGCTTTCAACGATGCCTTCGGCATAGATGCCCTTGGCGTAGGGATTTGTGGCTGGATTGAACACCGGCGGCTGCGGCACCTTTTCCCGTCCGTAGATGAATGCACTGATGAGGCCGGCCAGAACGCCCAGCAGTGCGAGCACGAACAGGGTATGGTTTTTCATTTCGTTCTCCGTTCGATCCCCGTGATCGATCCATCCTCCAGCTCCATGATCCGATCCGAGAATTCCAGAATCCGCGCGTCATGCGTGATAATCACGATGCAGCGGTTCTCATCAAGAATGTTACTCCGCACGAAACTCACGATACTCCTCCCGGTATCGCCGTCCAGCTGCGCCGTGGGCTCATCAAGTATCAGAATATCCGGCTTGCTGACTATTGCCCTTGCAATCGCCACGCGCTGCTGCTCGCCGCCACTCAGCTTGATGGGTGGCATCCCGGCCTTGTCCTTTAGACCGACTATTTCGAGATAATGCGCCGCCTCACTCATCGACTCGTTCCAATCGCGTCTTTTCAGGATCAACGGGATCGCCACGTTTTCGACCGTGGTCAGTCGCGGGAAGAGATGATAGTCCTGAAATACGAATCCGATCGTGTTGAGCCTGAACTCGGCAAGCTGGTCATCACTCAATTGCCAGATGTCCCTGTCTTTCAGGGTGACACTGCCGGAATTCGGCCGCAGAATTCCCGAGATCATGCTCAGCAAAGTGGTTTTCCCGCTCCCCGACGGCCCCACTACATAAAGCATTTCTCCAAAATACGCTTCAAAACTGACCTTTTTGACCGCGTACGTCCTGGTGCTGCCCACTCCGAACCATTTGACCAGTTCGTTTGCCCTGATTGCCGTATGCGCCATGGTCGGACAGTGCCCGCACTCTCTCCTTTAAGACAATTTGTATTGTGATTCATGACGGCGTGCTTGCCTTGATCCCGATCAATAAAAATCACCGATCGGCATTGATTGACCGGATGCCCAAGCCCCGGGAGAAACGCGGGGGGAATCGCGTTCGAGAACCCGCAGTCTGACGCGTTTGACCGTGGGTGGGGTCAGCTTCCGGACTTTCGCATGGACAAGTTATGCACCATATCCGGTCGCATCGAGATCTGCCGTTGTTTCAGAACAAACTCCCTCCATCTGGAGGAATTGGCGGGAGGCATCCGAACCCCGTGATAATGGCAGCGATCCTCAATCAGCATGTGACCCCCCTCTTTTTTTATCAACCCGGTTCAAAAACCAATTTAGTTGACATAAAAATAGCCAGCTTTCCGATCCGTAACTTGATCTGGATCAACATGCGCACCGATAATAAAAACCAGATTTTCACCGAACGATCCCACCGAAGGGCGGCAGCATCGAATCCGGGACGTTTCTCATTTTGAGGTGGATCATTTCCTCGCCTTGAGTTGGCAATATTCTCGACCATCCATGCCAAACGACGCCTTCAGAAAATCGCTCCAACTTTTGCGCACGAGACGGTTTGGTACGTTCTGGATCGCCAGTCTGCTTTCCAACATCGGCACGTGGGCCCAGCAAGTGGCCGAGCCGTGGCTCCTCCTCAGTCTCGGCGCGTCGTCATTTCTGATAGGTCTCGACTCGTTTGCGATGAGCGCACCGGTTTTCCTCCTGACGCTGGTGGGCGGTGTGCTGGCGGACCGCGCCGACCGCCGCCGTGTGATTGCGTCCTTCCAGTCGATTCAAATGCTGTGTCCGACGCTGATCGTGGTGCTGCTGTTGGCCGGTACGATTCAACCGTGGGTGATCATCGTGTTGTCGCTGGTGGTGGGCGTCACGGACGCGCTTTCCATGCCGTCATTTCAATCGATTGTGCCCTCCATCGTCGAGCGCGAACAGATCCCCGCAGGGATCGCGTTGAATTCAACCCAGTTCAATCTTTCCCGGATTCTTGGGCCAGCCGTCGCCGGCGTCTTGATGGCCAGCGTTGGGGCCGTGGGGGCATTTACAGTGAGCGCGGCATCATACCTGCCGTTCATTATGGTCGCATTGTGGATACTGCCGCACCGGGGGATCGCGCTGTCCGACGGTGGTGGCTTCGTTCGCAGCCAGCTGTTCGCCGGCGTGCGCGAGATCGCGCGCGAACCGTCTCTGCGCGGTGCGCTTCTTACGGTGCTCGTGACCAGCACGCTATGCGCGCCACTCATCACCTTTTGTCCGGTGATCGTGAAGGATGCCTTCCATGGCGATATCGGTCACTTCAGCATCACGATTGGCGCCTTTGGCGCCGGCGGCCTGCTCGGCGCCATCGGACTGCTCGCGGTCGACCCGAAACGCGATCGCCGGCCGCTCAGTTCATGGTCCGCAGCCGGCTATGGGGCGATTCTGGTATTCGCTGCGCTCAATCCGTGGTCCTGGGGGTTGCCGGCGGTCTTCGTGTTTGCAGGCATGTCGATGACCGCGAGCAATGCTTCGGCGAATGCCCTGTTGCAGGCCACGGCGCCGGCGCGGATCCGCGGTCAGACCGTCAGCCTGTTCATGCTGGCCATGCGTGGCGGCGTCTCGCTTGGCAGTCTGCTGACCGGCGTATCGGTGAGTCTGATTGGTGTGCGCGAGGCCTTGTTGATCAACGGGGTTCTCGCGGTGATGGCAATCATCGCCGTCGGGAGGGCGTGGCTTCGCTCGCCCTTGCCCGTTTCGCCGGCATGAGCCTCAGAGCAGCTGATTGTGGGCTGACAGGGTGCTGATCAGGCCGTCGATCCCCAGTGTGGAGATTTCCTGATCAAACATGACGCGGTAATTCGCCACCAGGCTGACGCCATCGACCGCCACATCGAAGACCTTCCATTCCCCGTTTTGCTGATGCAGCCGGTAGTCGATCGAAACGGGCGAACCCGCATCCTTGATCACCTGGCTCCTCACCGTGGCGACATTGGCGTATTGTTTCACCTGCTCGGAAAGATACGCGATCTTTTCCTTGGCATACTGTTGAAGAGTCGTCGCGTAGGTTTTCACCAGCAGCTTGCGGAACTCAGTGACGAAGTTTTCCTTCTGCTCGGCGGTGGCGCTGCTCCAGTGCTCGCCGAGCAGCTTCTGCGACATCTGCTGAAAGTCGATATGCGGGACGATTAAATGATCGATCGTGTCATAGGCCGATTGCGGGTTTTCCCCGGCGTCCGCCCCGCGCAGCACCTGGAGAACCTGGTCAGTGGTCGAGACCACCACATTCTCCGGCGTCAGTGATGCCGCCTGTACCGCTACCGGGCAGACGGCGACGACTGCGAATAATTGAATAACCCACAATAGCTTTTTCATGCTCACCTCTCTGCTGGACTGCCAGTCCTTCAATTTGAATTGGGGATGCGGCGATATGAAATCAAGGGTCGCCGGCTCTTCAGATTCCGGGCCGCCGGGTCGCGTTCAGGATCGGTTCATCTAGCCCGTCCCCGCCGGTGCTTTGCTCGGGCATACATATATATATATGTGTCGTGGCGTAGTGCCCCGGTCTTCCTGACCTCAAGGTGAGACAGCATCATGGTTGTATAGTTTCAAAAGCAGCCCGGGAACTCCCATCGGGGATCCGGAAGCCCCAAAGCCAGGCGGGCGCGACTCCGCGGGACATCCCGAATGATCTGTCCTAAACTTGCGGGGCCACCGTCGCCTCGTGCTTTCGTCGTTTGGTCGACTGTGCAACACCCGGCATCATTCGGAGGAATGGAGGACCGCGCATGATCACGTCTCGCCTGCTTTCATGTCTCGCCTGCTCGTTCATAGTGGTAATTTTGTTGCTCGCCGGCTGCGAAAAAAATCCGTTTGCGGCGACCAGCGCCTATGACCCCGGCAGGATGGACTTGAAACCGGCGCCGGCCAGGGTGACATCGGAGCGCCACACCGGCGCCTTTGCCGAGGGCGCGGCGCTCAGTTTCGGCGCCGAGTTGAAGCCGCTCGATCCCTCGCCGGTGAAGAGCGTCCGGCTCGACACCACGCATAAGATCATCGAAATCGCCCCCGGCGTGAAATTCAGCGCCTGGACCTTCGGCGATCAGGTGCCGGGGCCGACGATCCGCGCCCGCGTCGGCGATCGCATCAAGTTCAGCATGACCAATCGCAGCGACGAGGCGGCGCCCGGCTTGCGCCTGACCGCCGCGCCCATGATGCACTCAATGGACTTTCATGCGGCCATGGTCTCGCCGCAGGACAAGTACCGCTCGATCGCACCGGGGCAGACGATGGAGTTTGAATTCACGCCCAACTATCCGGGCGTCTTCATGTACCACTGCGGGACACCGATGATTCTGGAGCACATCGCCTCGGGCATGTACGGGGCACTCATTGTCGAACCGCGCGAGGGCTATCCCACGAAGGTGGACCGCGAGTACGTCGTCATCCAGAGCGAGTTCTACGCCAGGCCCGATCCCGAGAACCGCAAGGTGGACGGCGAACCGCTCTACGTGCTCGACGGCGAAAGCGTGCGCAAGGCGACGCCCAACTACACCGTGTTCAACGGCGTGCACAATGGCATGGTGAGAAAACCGCTGAAGGCCAGGCCGGGCGAGCGTGTGCGCCTGTTCGTGCTCAACGTCGGGCCGAGCAGGACCTCGAGCTTCCACGTTGTCGGCACGATCTTCGATCGCGTATGGATGGACGGAAATCCCGACAACCAGTTCCGCGGCATGCAGACGGTGCTGCTCGGATCCTCCAGCAGCGCCATCGTCGAGTTCATGATCCCGGAGGCCGGCCAGTACATCATGGTGGACCACCATTTCGCCAATGCCTCGCAGGGCGCGGTCGGCCTCATCGACGCCGGCGGCAAGCCCGGGGAAAAGCAGGACATCGAGCATCACAATATGGCGGCCACGGCCACGCCAGACGATCCGGAGGCGGTGAAGGGCAAGCTGGATTTCGAAAGCAAATGCCTTGTCTGCCATTCCATCGGCCAGGGCAGGAAGCTGGGCCCCGATCTTGCGGGCGTCACCCGGCGGCGCAGCGACGAGTGGCTGGTGAAATGGTTGAAATCGCCGGAGACCATGCTGCAATCCGATCCCGACGCGCAGGCGATCCTGAAGGAGGCGAACAATTTCCCCATGCCGAATCAGAATCTGTCCGAAAACGACATCCGGCAATACATCAAATATTTCCACTGGTCCGACGAACATCTTGGCGCGCCGGCTGGCGCAAAACCCGCCAGCGGTGCGGCTGAATCAAGCGAACGCGCGGAATGACGATTGTGCGGAGACATCCCGCAGCCATCGTTGCTCTGCTGATTTCCGCGGGCATCAGCCCGGCCTTCGGCTGCGGCCACTGCGTCGAGGATAAAATCGCGGCGGTATACGACTACGAGATGGTGAACAGGGCGGCGGCCGCGGGACACGCAATCGCCTATTGCCTCATCGAGGGCCGCCTGATGACGGATGAAACGCGGCAACGGGAAATTGTGCGCTCGTTGGAAGCGACAGCGGGGGTGGATCCCGGCACGACGCGCGTTTCACCGGAAAACGCGGCGCTCGCTTTTGCCTTCAATGCAACCGAGGTGCCGCTTGATGCGGTATTGCGGACGGCAAACGGTCTTCTTGCCAGGAAGGGGATCAACCTCGTGCCGATCCGGGTCGTGGACAGGCCGGCGGAATTCAAATGAGCGGCTGATGTCTTTTCGGGCGCATCCAGTCTGGGCTTTGGGGTTCCGGCCGTTTTTTCTGCTCGCGGCGCTGGCCGCCGTCGTGTGGATGCCGCTGTGGTCGCTGATCTACGCCGCCGTCCTGCCGCTGCCGATGCATTTCTCGGCGCCGGTATGGCACGGCCACGAAATGATCTTTGGCTTCACCGCCGCCGTTATCGCGGGGTTTCTGCTGACAGCGGTGCCGAACTGGACCGGTGTGCCGGGACAGCGGGGCGGCATCCTGGTGGCATTGTCCGCGATCTGGCTTGCCGGCCGCGCGGTGATGCTGCTGAGCGGATGGCTGCCGGCGTGGCTGGTCGCAATCGTTGACACAGCTTTCTTTCCGGCGGTGGTATGGGCCATCCGTCCATCCTTGGTCGCCGCTGGAAAGGCGCGCAATTTCCTGTTCCCGCGGGTGCTGCTGGCGCTGGCCGCCGTTGATATGCTGATCCATCTGGGAGGCATGCGGATGGTTCCGATCGGCGAGGAAGTGGGCCTCAAGGCGGCGATCGATCTGGTGACCCTGCTGATGGTGGTCATGGGCGGGCGCGTCGTGCCCAGCTTTACCGCCAATGCGGTCGGCAGTCCGCCGCGCCAGTCTAATTGGACCGACCGCTGGTCGTTGTACGCCATGCTGGTGTTGACCGGGCTGGAGTTCGCCCCCGTCATGGCGGGGGCGCAGGGCCTGGCGGCGCTGGCGGCCGGCGTGGTCAATGCCTGGCGCATGCGTGGCTGGCAGACGATCAAGACGGCGGGACAGCCGATATTGTGGGTGCTGCACCTCGGCTACGCCTGGGTGGTGATCGGGCTGCTGCTGAAGGCGGCGGCATTGCTGACGGACTGGGTGCGGTGGCAGGACGCCATCCACGGACTGACCGCCGGCGCCATCGGCACCTTTACGCTCGGCATGATGTCGCGGGTGGCGCTGGGCCACACCGGCCGGCCGCTCAAGGTCAGGCCGGTCATCGCCATCGCCTATCTGATGATTTCGCTGGCCGCGATCCTGAGGATTATCACCCCCGTGGGCCTGTCTGCGGCCACCATTGTGGCGATGACCCATGTAGCCAGCTGTCTGTGGGCGGGAGCGTTTCTGATTTATTTGATCGTCTATGCACCCATGCTGCTGCGTCCGCGCGCCGACGGCCGCCCCGGTTGAGAAGCGCGGGAAGGTAAATAGCGCGGATTTGAACAGGCGATGGCAAGCGCATGGATGCGATGCAAACAAATGACAGGACGGGCAGCACGCGATGACGAATGTAGTTGAAAATAAGACGCCGGCCGGGACCGGCCATTGGGAGCATTTTCCGCATGAGGCCGACATGGGCGTGCGTGGGTTTGGGGCGACCAGGGACGAAGCCTTCGAGCAGGCGGCGCTGGCGCTGATGGCGGTGATCGTGGATCTCGATACCGTCGAGCCGCATGACGAGGTCGCACTTTATTGCGAGGCGCCCAACGATGAGTTGCTGTTCGCGGAATGGCTGAATGCCCTTGTCTATGAGATGGCCGTGAACAAAATGCTTTTCAGCCGGTTCGCCGTTCGCATCGACGGCGGCAAACTGAACGCGCGGGCGTGGGGTGAACGCATCGACATGGAGAGGCACCGGCCGGCCGTGGAAATCAAGGGCGCGACCTATACCGCCCTGCGTGTCTCCCGGGACGCCGCCGGCGAATGGATGGCGCAGACGGTCGTGGACGTTTGAACCGTGGATTTCGGCCTGTTAAAGCGGCGGTCAGAACATGAATGGGAGATCGCCCCACATGGGGACATGCGCGTGCCCGCGATCATTTATGCCTCGGAGGCGCTGGTGCGGGACATGGACCACAAGGTTTACGAACAGCTGGTCAACGTGGCGACGCTGCCCGGCATCGTGCAGGCTGCCTACGCCATGCCCGACGCGCACTGGGGCTACGGTTTTCCGATCGGCGGCGTGGCGGCGTTCGATCCGGATGCGGGCGGCGTGGTGTCCGCCGGTGGCGTAGGCTTCGACATCTCCTGCGGCGTGCGCTGTCTGCACACCGGGCTTCTGCGCGCCGACATCATGCCGGTGCAGAAGGAACTCGCCGACATGCTCTACCATCGCATCCCGGCGGGGATGGGCAGCACCGGCGCCATCCGCCTCAATGCCGAGGAGATGGACGCCATGCTCGTCGGCGGCGCCCAGTGGGCGGTGGCGCAGGGCTGGGGCACCGCGGCGGATCTCGAACGCACCGAAGAGCGCGGACTGATGCGGCACGCCAGACCGGCCAACGTGTCATTGCACGCGAAAAAACGCCAGCGCGATGAGATGGGGACGCTGGGCAGCGGCAATCACTACCTCGAAGTGCAGGAGGTCACGGCCGTGTACGATGCGGCGGTCGCCGGGGTCTTCGGCCTCAAGCAGGGCGACGTCGTGGTCATGATTCACTGCGGTTCGCGCGGGCTCGGCCATCAGATCGGCACGGAGTTCTTGAAGCACATGACGATCGCGGCGGGCGATTACGGCATCCGGCTTCCCGATCGCGAACTCGCCTGCGCGCCGATCAATTCGGAAGTCGGCCAGCGGTATCTCGGCGCGATGCGCGCCGGCATCAATTGCGCGCTGGCCAACCGGCAAATCCTGACACATCTGGTGCGCGAGGCGTTTGCCGAGGTTCTGCCGCGGGCGGGCATGCCGTTGCTCTACGACGTCTCCCACAATACCTGCAAGGTCGAAACGCATCGGATCGGCGGCGTTTCCCGAGAACTGTTCGTCCATCGCAAGGGCGCCACGCGCGCCTTCGGGCCGGGACATCCCGACATCCCGGAGCCGCTGCGCGCCGCCGGGCAGCCGGTTCTGATCGGCGGCTCCATGGGCACCGGATCCTACGTGCTGACCGGCACTGCGGCGTCCGAGGAATTGTCCTTCAGTTCCGCCTGCCACGGGGCCGGGCGGGCCATGAGCCGCCATCAGGCCTATCGCACGTGGAAGGGCCGCCAGGTGATCGACGAACTGGCGGGGCGCGGCATCCTGATCCGCAGCCCCTCGGGACGGGGCGTCGCGGAAGAAGCGCCGGGGGCCTATAAAGATGTATCGGCGGTGGTGGATGCCGCCGATGCAGCGGGGCTGGCACGCAAGATCGCCCGCGTCGAGCCACTCATATGTATCAAGGGATAGGCCGGGGACGCTCCCGGCAGCGCGGATGAAGGGTCGTGATCGAATTCACCGACCCATCTCTGGAGATCGCCGGCGTTTTCTGGCCATGGCCGGGCGCGCGCTGCTCGGCGGCCTGCTGACGCGCGCGGCGCTGGCGATGGCGGCGGCGGAATCAACGAAGGATGTGACGCTGTTTCTGTGCGGCGACGTGATGACCGGCCGCGGCGTCGATCAAATCCTGCCACATCCCGGCAACCCGCGCCTGCATGAATTCTATATGCATTCCGCGCTCGGCTATCTCGAACTGGCGGAGGAGGCGACGGGGCCGATCAAGCATCCCGTGGACTTTGCCTACATCTGGGGCGATGCGCTGGCCGAACTCGAACGCCGGCAGCCGGCGGTGCGGATTATCAATCTCGAAACCGCAGTGACCACGAGCGATTCCGCATGGCGCGGCAAGGGCATCCATTACCGCATGCATCCGGCGAACGTGCCGTGCCTGTCGGCGGCGCGGATTGATTGCTGCGGCCTCGCCAACAATCACGTCATGGACTGGGGAATCGAGGGTCTTGAGGAGACCCTGACAGTGTTGCATGCCGCCGGCATCAAGACACCCGGTGCAGGACGCAACTGGACCGAGGCATCGGCGCCGGCCGTCTTCGAGCTGCCGTCAGGCAGCCGCGTGCTGGTCTTCGCCTTCGGCAGCGGCACTGCCGGCGTATTTCCGGCATGGCTCGCCACGGAAAATCGGCCCGGCGTGAATGTGCTGGACGATTTTTCCTCCAGGTCGCTACAGGACGTCCGCCGGCGAATCGCCAGCGTGAAACGCAGCAGCGACGTTGTCGTGGTGTCCCTGCACTGGGGCGACAACTGGGGCTACGACGTGCCGCGGGACCAGATGGAGTTCGCTCACGGCCTGATCGATGTCGCGGGTGCGGACATTGTCCACGGCCATTCATCTCACCACCCCAAGGCCATCGAGGTTTATCGCGACAAGCTCATTCTCTACGGCTGCGGCGACTTTATTAATGACTACGAGGGCATCGGCGGCTACGAATCGTACCGCTCCGATCTTACACTGATGTATTTCCCCACCTTCGATCCCGGCACCGGACGGCTGCGGCAACTGTCGTTGACGCCAATGCAGATTCGCCATTTTCGGGTGAATCGCACGGGTGGGGAGGACATGCACTGGCTCGAGGCGATGCTGAACCGCGAGGGGCGCCGGTTTGGCACCCGTTTTCGGCTTGCGTCCGACGGTTCACTGGCGGCAGAGTGGCGTTAGCGGGGGGGGTGCCCGCCGGACCGGCTCCGCCGGGATCCACCGCCGGATTGATTCAAATCAATGTCGGGGTTCGTCACGCCGTTATACTGAAAATCATCCAGCGGAAAATCGCCTCATGCGTTTCAAAGATCGGGCCGATGCGGGACGCCGTCTCGCTGCTCTATTACAGAAATATCGGGGCAAGGAGGGTGTGGTCTTTGCCCTGCCGCGCGGCGGCGTGCCTGTGGGCGCCGAAGTGGCGCGCGCACTCGACATGCCGCTGGATCTCATCATTGCCCGCAAGATCGGCCACCCCGACAATCCCGAATACGCTATCGCCGCCGTCACCGAAACCGGAGAACTGGCCGCCAATCCCCAGGAGGTCGAAGGGGTGAACGAGGACTGGTACCGGCGGGCGGTGGTGGCGGAACGGCAGGAGGCGCAGCGACGGCATGGGCGCTATCTCGGTGACCGGCCCGGGGTCACGGCCGAGGGCCGGGTGGCCATCGTGGTGGACGACGGAATCGCGACTGGCCTCACCGTGACCGCCGCCATCAAGGACGCGCGGCGGCGCAAACCGTCACGCCTCGTGCTGGCGGTCCCCGTGGCCCCGCGTGACACTGCCGGCCGGCTGTCGCGCATGGTTGATGATTTCGTCGCGGTCGGCACGCCGGAGTATTTTCTGGGCGCGGTGGGGGCGTATTACGACGATTTCAGGCAGGTCACGGACGAAGAGGTCGTGGCGATCCTTGCCGGCACTCCCGCGGCGGGGGCGGCCGCATGACGGCGCCGACAGAAACCAGCGTAGGTATTCCACTCGACAACGCCATGCACGCGGGCGATCTGTACATGCCCGCGTCCGGCGCCACCGGTATCGTCCTGTTCGCGCACGGCAGCGGCAGCAGCCGCCGCTCGCCCCGCAATCGCATGGTTGCCGGCGCGCTGCACGAAAAGGGGCTGGCCACGCTGCTGTTCGATCTGCTGACCGAGTCGGAGGATCGCGATTACGAAACGCGTTTTGACATCGAATTACTGACGCGCCGGCTGGTGAGCGCCACGGACTGGCTCGGGCGACAGCAGCGATTGCGCGAACTGGCCATCGGCTATTTTGGCGCCAGCACGGGCGCAGCGGCGGCGCTCAGGGCTGCAGCTGCGCTTCCCGACCGCATCCATGCCGTGGTATCACGCGGCGGCAGGCCGGATCTGGCAATGGCGGATCTGCCGGAGGTGCGCGCGCCCACCCTGCTCATCGTCGGCGGCGCTGACTGGCAGGTGCTTGAGTTGAACCGCCAGGCGCACGCCCGCCTCAATGCGGTGAAATCGCTTGAAGTCGTTCCGAACGCCACCCACCTTTTCGAGGAGCCCGGCGCTCTTGAACAGGTGGCGCTTCTCGCCGGCGCCTGGTTCCGCAAATATCTGGGGAAGACAGCGGCGCCATCGTGAATCGTGAATATCGCGCGGCCGATTCAAACCGGGGACTCGCGGCCAAAGTCGACCGGCTGCGGCAGCCGCAGGCGTACGCGGATCGGCCAGACGCCGTTATCGTCATCGAAACGCACATGTCGTGGGTGTTCCTGGAGGGACATTTCGCCTACAAGCTGAAAAAGCCGGTGCGCGAGCCGTTTCTCGATTACAGCACCCTGCAATTGCGCGAACATTATTGCCATGAAGAAGTACGCCTGAACCGGCGTCTTGCTCCCGGCGTTTATCAGGGAGTGGTGCCGCTCACGAAAGACGCGGGCGGGCAGCTGCAACTCGACGGCAAGGGCGAGGTCGTTGAATGGCTGGTGAAGATGCGACGGCTGCATCGTGACGACATGCTGGACAACGTCATTCGGGACCGGGCTCCGCCGGAAGGGCAGATCCGCCGCATCGGTGAAATGCTGGCGGCCTTCTACCGGGAGCAGCCCGCGGTCGGCATGAGCGGAGAGGATTACAGCCGGCGCTGCGAGGCGGCGGTGCTGCTGAATCAGGGGCTGTTGTCCGATCCCCTGCTCGAACTGCCCCACGATCAGATTAACGCCGTCCACGCCGCCCTGCTGTCCGTGTTGCGGCGGGCACGGAACCAGTTTGCCGCGCGCGCCGCCCGGATCGTCGAGGGCCACGGTGATCTGCGTCCGGAGCACATTTGCCTGGAAACGCCACCCGTGATTTTTGATCGGCTCGAGTTCAACCGAGAATTCCGGCTGCTGGATCCCGTGGACGAATTGTCCTATCTGGCGATGGAATGCGAGCGCTTCGGCCGGGCCGAAATCGGTGGCCGGGTGCTGGATATTTATGCCGAATACGCCGGCGATCAGCCCCCATCAATGGTCCGCGAGTATTACATGGCCTACCGCGCCAGCCTGCGCGCGCGACTTTCGGCCATGCACATCCGCGATCGTCCCCGCACCGCCTGGCCCCGCTGGTTGACGCAGGCGGGAAACTATCTGCGGATCGCGCAGGAGCATTGCCGCGCCTTTTCCAATTGCCAGGCATCATGAGAACGAAAAAATTCATCAAATGGCACGATCAAGGCCTCATCTTGATGAGTCTCCGGGCCTTTGATCGGCATATCGCAAAACGAAAACATGCCACCAATTCGATTCGTAACGGACTAAGATGATTAGCACCAGTAAATGTCAAATGACTGTGTGGGTGTCTGAGTAATATGTTCAAATCGCACGAGCTGCAGCGAGCTTATCCAAGACGGGGAGCTGTAGGTGGATGACGTTGATAATGCTGGATTTAGTCAAAATACATCGATAGATTGTGAAAAAATACTCCGGAGAGAAGGTTATGCCCCAGATTGATCAGGTAGTCGAACAGAGAATTCTGGAATATGAATCGAGACTCAAGCATATTGATGAACTCCTCAGGCGGGCCCACGGGGCATCGCCCCCGCCCGAGGTCCACGGCGAACTCGCGGAGTTAAAGGGGAAACGGGAGACGCTCGCCAACGAAGTCGAGGCATTGAAACGGAAGCCACCTGAAGACTGGCGAAAAAAGGAAATAACCTCGACGGGTCCGCTGGCGGTTTGGGACATCGTCGCGCAGCAGTTGGAGAAGCTGGTCGAACGGCTTGGGGGATGAAGCAGACACTCTCAACCCACACAATCCATCAGAGAAAAATGCCCCCAAGCTTGCCTACTGTCGGATGGATTGAGGCGGTCCATGGACCAGTGGTTGATATTGCCTGTAAGGTCCTGCCCCCGATGCATCGGGCCTTGTGCAGCAAGGTCGATCACGAAACCTACAAGTTTGAAGTTCATCAGCACCTTGACGAAACGCATGCGCGCGCGATCACCCTGCACCGTACCGCAGGGCTGCGCCGGGGCACCCCGGTGTTCGATACCGGTTCTACGCTCCGTATACCGGTTGCCCCGGAATGCTTGAACCGCCTGCTCAACGTCTTCGGTGAGCCGCTGGACGGCGCTCCGCCGATCCCCGAACAGTTATTTCATGACGTCCTTGCCAAGCCACCGCCCCTGCACGAGACGCGGGCGGCGACCGAGATACTGGAAACCGGCATCAAAGCCATCGACCTGCTCTGTCCCTTTATTCGCGGTGGCAAAACAGGGTTGTTCGGCGGTGCCGGCGTGGGCAAGACGGTGCTCATCATGGAATTCATGCATGCCATCGTGAAGCTGCATCACGGCGTGTCGGTCTTCGCCGGGGTCGGCGAACGCATCCGCGAGGGCCACGAATTGTGGCGCGAGATGGAAAGCGCCGGCGTCATGCCGCACACATTGATGGTGTTCGGACAGATGGACGAATCTCCGGGCGTGCGCTTTCGCGTCGGCATGAGCGCGCTCGCCTATGCCGAGTACCTGCGCGACAGCATGGGCAAGGAAGTCCTGTTCCTGATGGACAATGCCTACCGCTTTGTCCAGGCCGGCAGCGAAATCTCCGGCCTGCTGGGGCGCATGCCGGCCACGGTCGGCTACCAGCCGACATTGATGACCGAGGTCGCCGAGCTGGAGGACCGCATCATCTCCACGACGCGCGGCAACATCACCTCGGTGCAGGCGGTTTACGTGCCCGCCGACGACATGACCGATCCAGCGGTGAGCACCCTCCTGAATCACCTCGACACCACGGTCATCCTGGCACGCTCACAGGCGGCGCTGGGCATCTACCCGGCGGTGGACCCATTGCAATCGGGCAGCAAGATGATGGATCGCCACGTCCTCGGCGACAGGCACTACACGCTGGCGGAGGGCGTGCGTGAACATCTGGCCCGCTACCGCGAACTGGAGGACATTTTGACGATGCTCGGAATCGAGGAGCTGTCCGAGAAGGATCGCCGCATCGTATTGCGCGCGCGCAAGCTGCAGCGTTATCTGTCACAACCGTTCCACGTCGTGAGCGAGCATACCGGCATCCCCGGTACATCCGTGTCGCTGGCTGATACGCTGGACGATTGCGAGGCGTTCCTGCGCGGGGACTACGATCAGGTGCCGGAGGAGCGGTGTTATATGCGCGCCAGCATGAAAGGCGGCCACGCATGAACACTTTTGCACTGCACCTCGAAAGCGCGACGCAATACGAGCGGATCAACAATGTAATCAGCTTCGTGGGAGAGGATGCATCCGGCAGCTTCGGCATTCTGCCCGGGCATGCCCGTATGATGACCTTGCTGGAGTTCGGACTGGCCCGCTTTCGTATCGCCGATGAAGACTGGCAATACCTGGCCGTCCCGGGGGCCGTCTTGTACCAGCAGGACAATCAACTCCATGTGTGTGCGCGACGTTATTTGCGGGGAACGGATTACGAACTCATCAGCACCGCATTACGCGAGCAGCTGCTGGTGGAAGAGGAATCCCTGCGCGCGGTGAAGCAAAGTTTGCGTCATCTAGAAGAGGAAATGTTCAAGCGTCTCTGGAAGCTGCAGCATGGCGGTGAGGCGGCACTGTAGGCACGGCCATGGAACTGGATACCCGGGACAGCAACAGCGAGCAACGACGGCTGGAAAACCGCATCGACCGGCAGGTCGAGCGTATGAAGCTTGCTGAGAAAAACCGGCGCACGATCCTAAGCCAATCCGTCTATCTCGGCACCCTGGGGTTGTTGTTCGTGCTGCCGGTGATCGCCGGCGCCTACCTGGGCAGCTGGCTGGACGAACGTTTGCAGCATTTCGCCGTCCATTGGACAGTCAGCATGATTTTCCTCGGCATCATTATCGGCGCGGTGAATGTTTATTTTTTCATCCGGGAGTAGCAACATGCCGGGCACCAACGGCCTTCATCTGGGCCCGATTACGGAAACGGTGATCACGACATGGGGCATCATGGCGGCGCTGTTCATCGTGTGCCGGCTTTTGACGCGTCGCATGCGCAGGGATCCAGGCCCATGGCAGGTCGCGCTGGAGGGCATCGTCTCCAGCATCGAGGATGCCATCGCCGCGGTGCTGCCCGATCACGCCGTCCAAGTGATGCCTTTCGTCGGTACGCTGTGGATCTTCATCGTGATCGCCAACCTCACCGGCATCGTGCCGGGCTTGAGCGGACCCACCGGCGATTTGTCGCTGACCACGGCGCTGGCCATCCTGGTGTTTCTCTCGGTGCACTGGTTCGGCATCCGCATTCACGGCCTGCGCAACTACCTGCACCATTATCTCGAGCCGAACCCGATTCTGCTCCCATTTCATGTCATCAGCGAAATCTCACGCACGGTCGCGCTGGCCGTGCGTCTGTTCGGCAATATCTTCAGCCTGGAGATGGCGGCGTTGCTGGTACTGCTGGTTGCCGGATTCCTGGCACCCGTCCCGGTACTGCTGCTGCACATCGTCGAAGCGCTGGTGCAAGCCTACATCTTCGGCATGCTCGCATTGATATACATCGCCGGAGGAATTCAGTCTCTGGAACCCAAAGCAACGCACGAGAAGGAGTGACATTATGAGCGATATGGCCTTGTTTACGATTCTTTCCACGGTAGTCGCCGCCCTGGCCATCGCCATCGGCGCGATCGGCCCGGCACTGGCGATGGGACGCTCCATCTCCCAAGCGTTGGACGCGCTGGCGCGCCAGCCCGAGGCGGAAAAGTCGATAACGCGCACGCTGTTCATCGGTCTGGCGATGATTGAATCGCTGGCGATCTACGTGCTGGTCATCGCGCTGATCATTCTTTTCCGCAATCCGCTGCTGGAATACATGCTCAAGTAGGTGCCCGCCATGCAACTCGACTGGCTTACCTTCATCCTCGAGATCATCAACTTCCTGGTCCTGATCTGGATCCTTCAGCACTTTCTGTACAAACCGGTATTGCAGGCCATCGCCCGGCGCAAGGCGGCCATAGAGAAAACACTGGCCGATGCCAACGCCAAACAGACCGATGCCCGGGGACTGGAGCGAAAATATCGAGAGCGGCTTTCCGAGTGGGAGCGGGAAAAGGAAAGGCTTCGTATGCAGGCGCTCCAGGAGATCGAGACTGAACGTATGCACAGGATGGCGGCATTGCAGCAGGCACTGGACCAGGAACGCGAGAAACGCCGCGTCGTGGAGGAACGGCAACGGGAAGAGCTCCGGAATCAGTCGGAGGAGGAAGCCGTCTCTCACGGGGCGCAATTTGCCGCACGATTACTGACGCGCGTCGCGACCCCCGGACTGGAAACGCGGCTGGTGGAAATGGCACTGGAGGATCTGACCGCCCTTTCCCAGGACCGGCTGCAGTCCATACGCGCCGCCTGTCAGAACGCGGGCCACGCGATGAAAATCACCAGCGCCTTTCCGCTTTCGGAACTGCAGCGCCAGGCCATTATCCGGGGAGTTCGCAGCGTCGCCAATGCCGACGTCGCGGCGGAATTTGATGAAGACAAGGGATTGATGGCGGGACTGCGCATCAGCATCGGCCCCTGGGTATTGCACGCCAACCTCCAGGACGAGCTGAAATTCTTCGCCACAGCGGAACGTCATGTCGCCTGAAAAGCGAAACGCAGGCGCCGGGGGTCCGGAGTGGCTGCGGCGGTATCGTTTCGGTCTGCGGGTGACCGAACAGGGCTCCATCCTGTCTATCGGCGACGGCATAGCGCAAATCCATGGTCTGCCGTCCGCGGCCATGGACGAAGTGCTTCACTTCGAGGACGGCAGCCGGGCGCTGGTTTTTTCACTCAACGCGGACGCGCTCGGTGCGATTCTTCTGGAACAGGGCGCGGCGCTGACCGCAGGTTCCACCGCGCATCTGTCCGGTCGGCGTCTCGGTGTTCCCGTGGGGGATGCGCTGCTTGGACGCGTGGTCGACCCGCTGGGTTCCGCGCTTGACGGCGGGTCGCCGCCGAAGTCCACCGGTCGGCGCGATCTGGACATATTGTCGCCGCCCATCCTGGCGCGCGATTTTGTCAATGCACCACTGTATACGGGCAACAAGATCGTCGATGCCCTGATCCCCATCGGCAAGGGACAGCGGCAACTGCTCATCGGCGATAATGGGCTCGGGAAGAGCGCGCTCGCCATCGATGCGGTAATCAACCAGCGGGACAAGAACGTACTGTGCATTTATGTATTGATTGGCCAGAAACGATCGACTGTCGCGAGTACCATCGAAACCCTGCGCAGGGCCGGCGCAATGGATCACACCGTGCTGGTGGTGGCGGAGGCTACGACGACGCCCGGCCTCAAATATCTGGCGCCGTTCGCCGGTTGCGCGGTGGCGGAGTTCTGGATGGGACAGGGCCGGGACACCCTGATCGTCTATGACGATCTCACAACCCACGCGCAGGCCTATCGCGAACTGTCGCTGCTGCTGCGGCGCCCACCCGGACGCGAGGCCTATCCCGGCGACATTTTTTATCTTCATTCGCGGCTGCTCGAACGTTCCACGCGTCTGGCGGCAGGTCACGGCGGCGGCAGCATGACGGCGCTGCCCATCGTGGAAACCAGGGAAGGCGAGATTGCCGCTTACATTCCGACCAACCTGATATCAATCACGGACGGACAGATTTATTTCGACCCGAATCTGTTCGCGGCCGGGCAGTTGCCCGCGATCGACGTCACTCGATCGGTTTCCCGCATCGGCGGCAAGGCGCAGCACCCGCGCATGAGGGAAGAAGCGGGGCGCATGAAGCTCGATTACCTGCAATTTCTTGAATTGGAGGTTTTTACCCGCTTTGGCGCGCGCCTGGAGGCTTCCATCGAGGCCCGGATCAAGCGCGGGCGGGTCTTGCGCGAACTGCTGAAGCAGGATCGTCTTTCTCCGTTGACGATCGAAACCCAGATGGCATGGTTGGTCGCGTTCAACGCCGGGCTCTTCGACAATCTGGACAGCACCGGCATTGCGGCCGCTCTTTCCCGATTCCCGGATCGGGTGCGGGACAGCGGCCTTACGCTTGGCGACAGCCATGGGGCGTGGCTGCAGGCGGTGACAAGATGGGTGTCTCCTTCGAGCCGGACAGATTGACATGAGCAAACGCCGGGATCTCGAACGACGCATTCACGGCTTGGGCGAAATCAAGGAAATCATGAATGCGATGAAAAATCTCGCCCTCATGGAGACGCACAAGCTTACGAGATTCCTCGCCACTCAGCATCGCGTAGTCGAGGATATCCGTGCGGCCGCCGAGGATTTTCTGTCTTTCCACGCGCAGTTTTTTTCAGAAAACAAAATAACCCGCGACGTCTTTTTGCTCATCGGCAGCGAGCGGGGATTTTGCGGCGATTTCAATGATGCCATGCGGCGTTACCTGAACGGCCATTCGCCGGGGATCGGCGCCCCCGCGCTCATTGTTGTCGGAAGCAAATTATCGTCCAAACTGGCGGACGATCGGCGAGTGGTGATGCAGGTGGAGGGACCCGCCACGCTGGAAGAAGTGCAACCCGTGCTAAGGAAACTCGTGGAGGCGCTTGGGCATTGGCAGGCGATGCAGGCTGCGCCGTGCCTGCTGCGCCTGACCGTTTTTCACAACCAGCCCGGAGATGCCGGGGTGAAAACCACACTGTTGAACCCTTTCACCCATTGGGCGGCGCAGAAGCCGCGTCCCGGGCATGCGCCGTTGCTGAATCTCGATCCTCGGGTTTTCCTCACGCAACTGGCCGATCATTATCTGTTCGCGACGCTGCATGAGATTTTCTACAGTTCATTGATGGCGGAGAACCAGCGGCGCATACAGCACATGGATTCCGCCGTGCGGCGCATCGAACAAAAATCCTCGGAATTCCAGCGAAAACGAAACAGCCTGCATCAGGAGGAAATCACCGAGGAGATCGAAGTCATCATGTTGAATGCCGAGATGATGCGCACGTAATCTCGACGACTCATCTCCATCATCTGCCCGCCTTCCCGGCAATCAGCGTGCGGTGTAACCGCCATCAACCACCAGTTCGGTTCCCGTCGCGAATTTTGATTCGTCCGAGGCGAGATAAAGAACCGCATAGGCGGCATCCTCGGGCGTGCCCAGATGGCCGAGGGGATGCATCGCCACAAGTTCACGACGGGCCTGCTCGGGATCCTTCTGTGCACCGAGGAAACCATCCACCATGCGGGAGTCGAGAAAGCCGGGACAGACGCTGTTGATGCGGATGTTGTAGCGGGCAAGCGCGCAGTGCAGCGCCGCCGACTTGGTGAGCAGCCGCACGCCACCCTTGCTGGCGTCATAGGCCGGCAGGCGGCGGTCACCCACCAGGCCCTCGATGGACGACATGTTGATAATCGAGCCGCCGCCTCCCGGTTTCATGGCCTTGATGGCGTACTGCGTGCCGAGAAACACACCATCGAGGTTGACGCTCAAGACCCAACGCCAGTCCTTCAGGGTAATCTCTTCAATGTTCTTGCCAGCGCCGACGCCGGCATTGTTCACCAGCACATCGAGACGACCGAAGCGTTCCAGCGTTTTCTCGATCACCCGTTTCCAGTCTTCTTCCTTCGCGACATCATGCTCGATGAAGATGACCTCGCCGCCACCTTTCTCAATTGTTTCGATCACGGCCTCCGACCCTTCCGGCTTGCGATCGGTAATCACCACCTTGGCGCCTTCGCCGGCCAGGAGGATGGCGACGGCCTTGCCGATCCCCCGGCGACCGCCGGTAACCAGTGCCACTTTTCCTTGCAGTCGTTTCATGATGACTCCTCCGTATTCAGGAATGTTTCCGGGAATCGAACGTGATCGCCGCCTTCATTAAGACCACGGACCGGCACCCTTGTTCGCTGCCACCCAACAACGTGCCGCCGAAACCAGCCGCGCAGCAGCCTCACATTTCCCGGCAATCTCTGAAAACGGGATGGATCACCGTCGTACATTCATTCTTTCAGATTAGAGCGGATCACCGTTTCCGACGTCAGTGTTTGATGTACCGGACAACGGTTGGCGATTTCAAGCAACCGCTGGCGCTGCTGCGCATTCAAATCGCCCTCAAGTATGATTTCACGGGTGATTTCGTCCACCTTGCCGTCCTTTGACGTGCAATCGGCGCAATCCCGCGCATGTATCCTGTGATGGGACAGGCGCACGCGTACGCGGGTCAGTGGCAGTTGTTTCAACGTCGCGTACATGCGCAAGGTCATGCCGGTGCAGGCGCCCAGGCCAATCAGCAGATACTCGTAGGGCCCGGGCCCGGCATCATCCCCGCCCAGTGCTTGTGGTTCGTCCACGGTCAGCGTATGGCGACCGGTTTTCGCGGTCTGAACGTAGCGTCCGGACAAAGCCTCTTCCACTTCAACGACCGTGGCTCGTGGTGCATTCATAAATATTCACCTTATTGAAATACAGGCTGAAGCATCCTGCTGACGGCGGATGGAGCACCGCAATCGCTAATTTTCGAGCAATTCGACCAGTGAACCGCCATCGTGCAGCCGGCGGATGGCTTCCGCGAACAATTCCGCCAACGACAGAACCGTCACCCTCACTGCTGCCTCGGCGGATAGACGAAACGACGGCACGGAGTCCGTGACGATGACCTGATCCAGATCGCCGCCGCGTAGAATTTCCGCAGCCTTCCCCACGAACAGTCCATGTGCGGCCGCGGCGATCACGCGCGCGGCGCCCTGCGAGCGGCATGCCCGCGCGGCATGGGCCAGCGTGCCGCCGGTGCTCACAATGTCGTCAACGATGATGGCGCAGCCGTTGCCGACGTCACCGACCAGTCTCCCGGTGGTCATCACTCCCTTGCCACGCGTCTTTTCCATGACCGCGATGGGCACATCGCATTGCAGCGCCCGTATGAGTCTTCGCCGCAGTCGTTCGGCGCGTTTCATGCCACCCGCATCAGGCGACACGACGGCAATCTGCCGAACATCCGCCAGGGCCGAGGCAAAATGCCGGGCAAACAGCACGGACGTGTCAAGGTGTTCGACCGGGCAGCGGAAGGCATTCTGGAAGGCGCCCAGATTATGTACATCGAGCGCAACGAGCCGATTGATACCTGCCGCCTCGAACAGCGTGGCCACGTAACGGGTCGTGATCGGATCCCGCGGTTGGGTTCTGATGTCCTTGCGGGCGTAGCAGAGATAGGGGACGACGGCCGTCACCGATGCCGCCGAGGCATCGCGCAACGCGCCGATGAAGAATAGCAGCCGGCACAGCTTGTCATTGACGGTCTGGCTGCGGTCGCCGTAGAGCGATTGAATGACATATACGTCGCGGTTGCGGACATTGATCAACGGCCGCGATTTGTGTTCGCCATCCTCGAATTCGCGTTCTTCATGCGCGCCCAAGGGCAGGCCCAGCCGCTGCGCCACGCGGGCACCAAAATCATGGGATGCTTGCAGCGCGAAAATTACAGGGTCGGACATGACGTTTTCCAGGGCAAGTAGCGGCTATTTCATTTTGGAAGGCAGCTTGATCGTCCTGCCGGCGACCATGAAGGTGCCACCGCCGAGGTGATGAATCGTCCGCGGGCGCTTTCTTGTGGGGTCGATCCAAGCCCTGACGATTTCCATGATGAAGAAATTGTACTTGTTTGCCAGCCGCGCATCGATGACCCTGGCTTCGAGATTGGCGTAACACTGAGCGATGAGTGGCGCAGAGACGCGGGAAGCCGCTGTTGCGGTCAGGCCAAAGGTTTTGAATTTATCGATTTTCCTCCCCGATGTGTTGCCGCAGCCGACCGCCGCTTTCGCCAGTTCCTCCGTGGGAATGTTGATCACGCATTCTTTGGTCGCCATTAATGCCCGGAAGGTATGGTTCCGGTTGCTGATGACACAACCGACAATCGGCGGTTCGAAATCGATCATCGTATGCCATGACATCGTCATGATGTTGGTGCGTCCCTTGTGGGCCGTGGTCACCATCACGACCGGTCCCGGCTCGAGCAGGCGATAGACCCGCGACAGGGGAAATGTTTTTTTCATGCGCGTCATTGCGGCCGGTTCATCAACGGCTGCCGATCTGGGATGTTCATTGTCCAATCGAACACGGGGCCGTCACTTCCAGGCAAGGATTCTGGGTTCTTTTCGGGACGTCGCGGAACCCTTGTCACCAGGCACACCGACGATGATCGGGGCCACCGCCCGCATTCCGGCCGGGATGCCGAGTTCCGCCCGGATTTCCGGCGTATTCAGGCCGGTGACCGCCGAGCCGATGACACAGGTTCCGAGTCCCATCGCGCACGCGGCCAGCATCATGTTCTCCGCCGCCAGCCAGCAATCCGCGACCACAAATGGTCCCGACTCCGGTCCGCAGATGACGATGAGCGTACCGGCGTTGTAGAAGATGTTGAAATCCGGCTTCTCGAAGACGTCGAGAGCATGGCCTCCGCGGTCGAGATGGGTGCGATGCGCCTCTTCCAAAAAAAGCGCCTTTGAACGATCCGACAGGCGTCGGAGGGTTTTTGGATTCTGAACGACGACAAAGGACCATGGTTCCTGATGCACGGCCGTGGGGGCGCGCACGGCGGCCTTGAGCAGGGCATCGATGGTATCCCGGTCGAGTTTATCGGCGGTGTAGGAACGGACTGAACGTCGTTGCTGTATGGCGTCCTCAAGGCTGGGGGCTTTTGGAGACTTGGGCATAAGTATTCTCCGATGTTGTCAACTCGATGATCGGCCGCCATATTGATCGCCGCGTCCGGATGGATTTTTTAACGGTGTGCATGAAAATAATGCTAGATCACCATGTCGTTTGGTTCTATATCTTCACCTGACGTGGATCAAGTTCGAGCCAAATCCCGGGGGACAGCCTTCGCAATTTGACCTAAACTCTAAAAATTGGAAGAAAATTGGAAATCCCGCCAAACCTGCGGGAAATGTTAGGAATATAAGGCATGACTTCGCGTAATCCCGGCACAGAAATGCTGGCGGAGGCCCTGGAGCTTCTGAGGCAGGCCGATCGACTGCACCGGCAATTTTGCGATCTCCACCAGGCCGCCGGCGGCGGTCCCTGCTGGGAACCCCCGATCGATATCATTGAGAACGAGCGGGCCATCATCATCCTGGTGGCCCTGCCCGGCGTGGCGCCGGACGCGGTCAAGGTAGTGACTGATGGCGCCAGTGTGCGCATCGTGGCCGAGCGCCATATGCCCGCCGGCCCCGAGGATTTCATCCATCGCATTGAGATTCCACAGGGCCGCTTTGAGCGTCGCATCGAATTGCCGCCCGGCCGTTATGACGTGGCCGGGAGCGAGATTGCAAACGGATGCCTGGTATTGACGCTGGCCAAGCTGATTTGAGTTCAAGGTCGGGCATCCGTGAACGACGAATTGAAAAACAAAGCGCCTGAAGGCGGGGAACGCGTTCAGAAATCCCCGGCGCCGTCGGGGATTCCCGAACTCCCGCCGGATTCATTGATCATTATTCCGGTGCGCAATATCGTTCTTTTTCCCGGTTTGGTCGTGCCGCTCAGCATCGGCCGGGAGCGCTCCATCGCCGGCGCCCAACAGGCCGCGCGTCGCTCCCTGCGCATCGGCATACTTTTGCAACGCAATCCCGAGGCGGACATTCCGTCCTCTCAGGATCTTCATTCGGTCGGCACAGTGGCGGCGATTCTGCGATATGTGACCACGCCGGACGGGGCCCACAACGTCATCTGCCGGGGCGAACAGCGCTTTCAGGTCGTTGAATTTCTCGACGGATTCCCCTTTGACGTTGCGCGGATCAATCTGGTGACGGAAACCGAGGTCGATTCGGCGGAAATCGAGGCGCGGGTCATGCAAGTCAAAGAGCGTGCGGCAGAGCTGCTGCAACTGGTGCCGCAAGTGCCGGTTGATCTCATCGGATCCCTCGAACAAATCACCTCCGCGTCCACGCTCGCTGATTTTGTCGCAGGATTGATGGATCTGAAGCCGCAGGAGAAGCAGGATATCCTGGAAACCTTCGATCTGCGCGACCGGCTGGACAGGGTGTTGCGCTTTCTTTCGGCGCGGCTGGAGGTACTGCGGTTGTCGCAGGAAATCAGCCAGCAGACGCAGACACGTCTTGAAAAACATCAACGTGACCTACTACTGCGCGAACAGATCAAGACCCTGCAGAAGGAACTCGGGGAAACGGAGGGCACCTCCGAGGAACTCGCCGAACTCGCCCGCGCCATCGGCAAGGCGCAGATGCCGGAGGAGGTGGAGAACCAGGCCAGGAAGGAGCTCAAGCGCCTGGAGCGGATGCCGGACATGTCAGGTGAATATTCGATGCTGCGCACCTACCTCGACTGGCTTGTGGAACTGCCGTGGGCGGCGCCGGGCGAAGATCGCATCGATATCTCCGAGGCGCGCCGGATCCTGGATGCCGACCATTTCGGGCTGGAGAAGGTCAAGCGGCGGATTCTCGAATATCTGGCGGTGCGCAAGCTGCGCCCGCAGGGCAAGAGTCCTATTTTATGTTTCGTCGGCCCGCCCGGCGTCGGCAAGACGTCATTGGGCCAGAGCATCGCCAGGGCGACGGGGCGGAAGTTCGTGCGCCTGAGTCTGGGCGGAACCCATGACGAGGCCGAGATCCGAGGCCACCGGCGGACCTACATCGGCGCGCTGCCGGGCAACATCATCCAGGCGATCCGCAAGGCTGGCGTGCGCAATTGCGTGATGATGCTGGATGAGATGGACAAGCTGGGCGCCGGCATACAGGGCGACCCCTCGGCGGCCCTTCTGGAAGTGCTCGACCCGGAGCAGAATGCCGCGTTTCGCGACAATTATCTCGGCGTGCCGTTCGATCTATCCAAGGTCATGTTCATCGGCACCGCCAATGTCCTGGATCATATTCCCGGCCCGTTGCGCGATCGCATGGAAATGATCGAGTTGCCGGGCTATACCGAAGAGGAGAAGGTCCAGATCGGCCGGCGTTATCTCGTCCCGCGGCAACTGGAGGCCAATGGACTGACCATTGAGCAATGCGGAATTACCGATGCCGCGATCCGGACCGTCATTGAGGACTACACCCGCGAAGCCGGCGTGCGCAATCTGGAAAGAAACATCGGCACGCTGTTCCGCCATGTGGCCATGCAGGTGGCGGAAGGCAAGGCCATACATGCGCAGATCGACAGCCCGGAGGTCGCCCCCATCCTGGGGCCCCGGAAGTTCGAGAGCGAACTGGCAATGCGAACCAACGTTCCGGGCGTGGCCACCGGTCTGGCATGGACGCCCGTGGGCGGCGACATCCTTTTCATCGAGGCCAGCCGTACACCCGGCAGCGGAAAGCTGATATTGACGGGTCAGTTGGGCGACGTGATGAAGGAAAGCGCGCAGGCCGCGTTGACGCTGTTGAAGGCGCGCAGCGAACCGTTGAAAGTTGATCCGGCGATATTCGAAAAGAGCGATGTTCACATCCATGTCCCTGCCGGCGCCATTCCCAAGGACGGCCCCAGCGCCGGCGTGGCGATGTTTGCTGCCCTGGCGTCGATGGCGACAAACAGGGTGGTTCGAAGCGACTGTGCGATGACCGGAGAAATCAGCCTGCGCGGCCTGGTGCTCCCGGTGGGCGGCATCAAGGAGAAGGTGCTGGCCGCACTGCGTGCGGGCATCAAGACCGTATTGTTGCCGGCGCGCAATCAAAAGGATCTCGAAGAGATACCCCAGGATGCGCGCGACCGGATTGGATTCGTCTGGCTGGAATCGGTCGACGATGCGATCCAGGCGGCGATGATCGATTAGGCGGCGGGTCGATTCATGCGGCGGTCTGGTCTTACAGGTTGAGCTGGCAGAACCGCGCGCCCCTCAGGGCCGCGTCCGGCGTCAGCACCGCGCCGGTAATCACGTTGGGCCGGTAGGTGGCCAGCCCCTTTAATCCCGATTTCCAGGCGGCGAAATACAAATCCTGAAAATCTTCGAAGGGATAATTCTCCGGGACATTAACGGTCTTGGAGATGCTGGAATCGATGCAGGGCGCGACGGCCGCGACCATTTCACGATGCGCGGATGCGGAGAGCTCCAGCGCCGTGACGAAGTAGCCGGGCAGGTTTTTCACATCGCCGCCGGCAAGGCGGTACGCGCGGTGGGCATAATCCTCGAGCTCAAATTCTTTTGTCGAGCCTTCCGCCATGCGTTTTTTACGCCGGTAGGTCCAGGCAAACGGTGGTTCGATGCCGCTGGAGGCGTTGTCCGCGAATGCCAGGCTGATGGTGCCGGTCGGCGCAATGGACAACAAGTGGCTGTTGCGCAGCCCTTGTCTGCGGATCAGCGCCTTGATCTCCGCCGGCAGGCGCGAGGCAAAACTCGCGCCGGACAGATACTTGCCGGCCTTGAACGAGGGAAACGAGCCGCGCTCGCGCGCGAGCGCGGCGGAAGCCCGGTAGGCGGCATCGCGCAGGCATTCGGCGATTTTCACCGCAATGGCGCGCGCCGCCGCGGAATCGTAGCGCAGTCGCAACATGATGAGCGCGTCACCGAGTCCGAGAAAGCCGAGCCCCACGCGGCGTTTATTCATGGCCTCCCGGCGCTGCGCCGCCAGCGGCCAGGTGCTTGCGTCAAGGACATTGTCCAGCATCCGCACCGCCACCCTGGCGACGTCCGCCAGCGCGGCAAAATCAAGACTTGCCGCTTCAGTGAAGGGTGCGCGCACGAAGCGGGTGAGATTGATGGAACCCAGGCAACAACAACCGTAGGGTGGCAGGGGCTGTTCCGCGCAGGGATTGGTGGCGGCGATCGTTTCGCAGTAGTGAAGGTTGTTGTCACGGTTGATGCTGTCCAGAAACAGCACCCCGGGTTCGGCATGATCGTAGGTCGAACGCATGATCTGGTCCCACAGTTCGCGCGCCCGGACCTTGCGGTACACCCACAGCTTGTCACTACGCCGGTGGATATTTGCCGCGGCAAAATCAGGATGCGGCTGCGCCTTGTGGACCAGTTCGATTTCCGAATCACTCTCCACCGCGGCCATGAACGCGTCCGTCACCCCGACGGAAAGATTGAAATTGGCCAGGCCGCCGGCGTCCTTGGCGTGGATGAATTCCCCGATGTCGGGATGGTCGCAACGCAGGACGCCCATCTGGGCCCCGCGCCGCGTGCCGGCGGCCTCGACCGTCTCGCAGGAGATGTCGAACACCCGCATGTAGGAAAGCGGGCCGCTTGCGCGCGAGCGGGTGCCCCTGACCAGCGCGCCCCTCGGGCGGATCGCGGAGAAGTCATACCCCACGCCGCCACCCCGCCGCATGGTTTCGGCGGATTCCATCAGGGCGACGTAAATGCCCGGCCTGCCGTCGCACCTGCCGGAAATCGAATCTCCCACCGGCTGGACAAAACAGTTGATGAAGGTTGCGTGCAATTGCGTGCCGGCCGCGGAATTGATCCGTCCGGCTGGCACGAAACCCGACTCCATCGCCTCGAAAAACTTTTTTTCCCAGTAAGCGCGCTTTTTGGAAGGTTCAATCGCAGCCAGTGCCCTGGCGACACGCCGGCGTATTTCCCCCATCGACCGTTCCCCGGCCGTGGCGTATTTTTCAAGCAGGGTTTGGCGGCAAATCTCCTGTTCTTGCGGCAAGGGCATGGATTCAGTCGACGACTCCGGTCATCCCTCATTTTCCCCGCGACGCGCACGGCGGCGCGCTGCTTTGGTGTCTCCGCGCATGATCCTGACGTGGTCCTCAAGCTGGCGCCGCGCGGCCGAAAAGGCGTCGCGGATCGCCACGTAGGCATCCTCGTGCGACTGTTCGCCGCTTTCATGGCTCACCGCCAGCAGCTTTCCCGGCACCGAGAGACGGATGTGAACCTGATATCGTTTGCCCTTGTGGTGATGTTGATGCGGTGCTTCCAGAGTCACATGGCAACTGGTGATGCGGTCGCAAAAATGCTCGAGTTTGTCGACTTTTTTCCGCAATGCGCTTTCCAGCGCCTCCGTGCGTTCAATGTTGCGAAAATCGATTTCCAGCGGGATTGGCATGTCATATCCTCAATTTTGTCACTGTAATTCTAATGAGTAAAATTACGTGAAATCCAGGTAATCGGCGTTGATTTGGATCAATATTACCCGCCATGCCGGGGCTATTCTATTCCAAGGAGGCAGAGTCATGATGTTCACCGATCGTCATCATGCCGGCAGGGAATTGGCCCAGGTCCTGAGGACCCGCATCTCCAATCCGGCCGTCGTCTATGCGCTGCCGCGCGGCGGCGTGCCGGTGGCTGCCGAAATCGCCATGACCTTCAATCTGCCGCTCGATCTGGTGATACCGCGCAAGATTGGCCACCCCGGGCATCCGGAATACGCCATCGGCGCGGTCACGGAGCAGGGCGGGGCCGTGTGCAATGAAAGGGAATGCCGCAGGCTGGATCAAAGGTGGCTGGCGGCGGAAATCGAATCACAGCGGCAGGAATCACGCCGCCGCCGCGAGTTGTACTGCGGCGGCAGACCGCGTCTGTCCGCCGCCGGCAAATGCGCCGTGCTCGTGGATGACGGGCTGGCCACCGGTTTGACCATGCTGGCCGCGATCAGGGAGGTGCGCGCGGACGGACCGTCGAAATTGATCGTCGCCGTCCCCGTGGCGCCGCGGGAAACGGTGGGAACACTGGCCCGCGAAACGGACGACTGCGTCATCGCCCATTTACCGGAATATTTCGGCGGTTCGGTGGGGGCGTATTATCGGGACTTCCAGCAGCTTTCCGACGATGACGTGCTGCGCGAACTTGCCGCTTGCAGGCAGCGTGGAAAAGAATCGCCGTCGGATGATCGCAGGTCCCGCCAGTGAGGTGGTAAAAAGCGGACCGGCAAAACTCATGCCTCCCTCCAGAAGAACGCGTTCCGTGGCACCCCCACTCGCCTCAAAAAAACCGGCAAAGGTGCGCAACGTGGATATTGCGGGCGTCTTCAATGAAATAGCGGACATACTCGAAATCGAGGGCGCCAATCCCTACCGCATCCGCGCCTACCGCAACGGCGCGCGCGCGGTGGAGGCCTTCGGCCGGGACATCGCCTGCATCATCAAGGACGGCGGGGAACTGCCGAAACTGCCGGGCATCGGTGACGACCTGCTTGGCAAAATCCACGAGATCGCTGACACCGGCACCTGCCCGTTGCTGGAAAGACTGCACCACGAGGTTCCGCCGGCCATCGTCACTCTGCTCCAGATCGGCGGTTTGGGGCCCAAGCGTGTCAAATTGCTTTACCACGACCTCGGCATCGAGACCCCGACGCAACTGCTCAAGGCGGCGCGCGGGGGGAAAATACGCCGGCTGCACGGCTTCGGCGAGAAGACCGAGAGAAAACTGCTGGCTGCGGTGGAATCCCGCTTGCAGAGCAAGCCGCGCGTGTCCATCGCCGTCGCCACCGCGGCGGCGGAGGGCCTCGTGCCCTACCTGCGGCGCGCGCCGGGCGTGAGCGAGGTCAGGATCGCAGGGAGCCTGCGCCGCATGCGCGACACGATCGGCGATCTGGACATCCTGGCGATTGCCAAGAAACAGAATTCGGTCGTGAATCACTTCCTCGACTATGAGGATGTCACGGAGGTGATCGCCAGCGGGCCGACGCGCGCCAGCGTGGTTCTGAGATCCGGCCTGCAGGCCGACTTGCGCGTGATGGGGGAGGAGGCGAGCGGGGCCGCGCTGGTGTATTTCACGGGCTCGAAGGCCCATAACATCGCCATCCGCCGGCTGGCCCAGCGGAAGGGGCTCAAGATCAGCGAGTACGGTGTCTTCCGCCGCGATCGGCGCATCGCCGGTGATACGGAATCCTCGGTGTATGACGTTCTCGGCCTGCCGGTGATCCCGCCGGAGTTGCGCGAGAACAACGGCGAGATCGAAGCCGCCCGGTCCCGCCGCCTGCCGCGCCTGATTGAGCTTGGCGATTTACGCGGCGATCTGCATGCGCACACGAGCGCCACCGACGGCCTGAACAGCATGGAGGAGATGGCCGTGGCGGCCCGCGGTGCCGGGCTGGAATACCTGGCCATCACCGATCATTCCCGCCATCTCACCGTGGCGCACGGCCTGGATGAGGATGGATTGCTGCGGCACATCGACGCGATGGACAGGCTCCATGAGAAACTGCGCGACGTCACGCTGCTCAAGGGGATCGAAGTCGACATTCTCGAATCCGGGGAGCTGGATCTGCCCGATCGTGTGTTATCAAGGCTGGACCTTGTCGTGGGCGCGATCCACAGCCGCTTCGACCTGCCGCGCGCCCGGCAGACGAGGCGCATCCTGCGCGCCGTGGAACACCGCTACTTCAGCATCCTGGCGCATCCCTCCTGTCGTTTGGTCAACAAGCGCAATCCCATCGATGTGGATATGAGCGCGGTCATCAGGGCGGCCGCCCGGCGCGGCTGCTGTCTGGAATTGAACGCCCGGCCGGAGCGTCTCGATCTGAACGATATTTATTGCCGGGAGGCGAAGGAGGCGGGTGTCTTGCTCAGCGTCAACTCCGACGCGCACAGTACCCTTGGATTCGCCAACCTGCGCTTCGGCATCGGCCAGGCGCGGCGCGGCTGGCTGGAGAAGAAGGACGTGCTCAATAGCCGTCCACTGTCCGTTCTGCGCCCGATGCTGAAGGCGATGTTTCAATGACAAAGATTACATCGATGGCAGGGGAGGTTCTTTCTCGTTGGTTTTCTCCGGAACTTCCGTCAATGTGGCCTCGGTGAGCAACAATATGCTCGCCACGGAAACGGCGTTCTCCAGCGCGATGCGCACCACCTTGGTGGGATCGATGATGCCGGCTTCGTACATGTCCACGTAGCGCTTCGCGGCGGCGTCAAAGCCAATATTACCCCCCTCCGCCAGCATGCGCGCCACCACCACACCGTCATCCATCTCGGAGTTTCTGGCGATGGTGCGTGCCGGCGCCTCCAAGGCCCGGCGCAGGATTTGCAGGCCGGTCTTCTCATCGCCCTCGGTCTTGGCCTCTTCGCTCATCAAAGGACCGATGGCGCGCAGTAGTGCTAGACCGCCACCCGGCACGATGCCTTCGGCGACGGCGGCCTTGGTGGCCGAGATGGCGTCATCCAGCGCCTCCTTTTTTGATTTCATCTCGGATTCGGAAGGCGCGCCCACCTTGATCACCGCCACGCCGCCCGAAAGCTTGGCCAGGCGCTCCTCCAGTTTTTCCTTGTCATAGCTGCTGGTGGTGGTTTCGATTTGTTTCTTGATCTGCTGCATGCGGCCTTCGATGGCATCGTGCTTGCCGGCGCCGCCGATCAGCGTGGTGGTGTCACGGTTGCTGACCACACGCTTCACACGTCCAAGTTGGGCGAGTTTGACGTTCTCAAGCTCGAGGCCGACCTCCTCGGCGATTACCTGGCCGCCGGTCAGCACCGCCATGTCCTGCAGCATCTCCTTGCGCCGATCGCCGAAGCCCGGCGCCTTGACTGCGATGCTGTGCAGGATCCCGCGGATTTGGTTGACGATCAGCGTGGCGAGCACCTCGCCCTCCACGTCCTCGGCGACGACCAGGACGGGTTTGCCGGCCTTGGCCACCTGTTCGAGCAGGGGAATGATGTCCTTGAGCAGGCTGATCTTGCGATCGACGAGCAGGACGTAGGCGTCTTCCAGCACCGCCTCCATTTTCTCGGGCGCGGTGACGAAATAAGGGGAAAGATAGCCGCGATCGAACTGCATGCCTTCCACGACTTCCAGCACGGTCTCGGTGGTCTTCGATTCCTCGACCGTGATGACGCCGTCGCCGCCCACCTTTTCCATGGCCTCGGCCACGAGTTCACCGATCACAGCGTCGTTGTGCGCCGAGATGGTGGCGACCTGCGCCTTCTCCAGCCGCGTTTTCACCGTCCGGGACTGTCCGCGCAGCGAATCAATGACGGTCTTGAGGCCGTGATCGAGCCCCCGCTTGAGATCAATGGCGCTGGCGCCCGCGACCACGTTGCGCGCACCGTCGGAAAAAATGGCATGGGCGAGTATGGTCGAAGTGCTGGTGCCGTCGCCGACCGCCTCGCCGGTTTTCTCCGC
The DNA here is from genome assembly GCA_035501935.1 of Gammaproteobacteria bacterium. NCBI lineage: Bacteria > Pseudomonadati > Pseudomonadota > Gammaproteobacteria > Gammaproteobacteria bacterium. The sequence goes on from DATJVC010000017.1 coordinate 105,384, forward strand.
CGCCTGGCGCAGCATTTGCGCCCCAAGATTTTCCTCCAGGTCCTTCAGTTCAAATTCCTTGGCAATGGTCACGCCATCGTTGCAGACGATCGGCGTGCCCCATTTCTTCTGGATCAGCACAGACTTGGACTTGGGACCAAGCGTAATGCGCACGGCATCCGCCAACTGCGAGGTGCCGCGCAGCACCTTCTCACGGGCGGCGTTGCGAAAGAGCACCTGCTTGTGCGTCATGCTTCATTCATCCATCAATGACGGTAACGCCCGACTGATGTTCGCGGTTGCCCTATTCGAGGACAAAGGAAATGTTCGCATTGATCCGGTATTTCGCGATCTTGTCGCCCTGTACGGTCGCCTCGATGTCCTTGATGTAGATGGATTTGACGTTCCGCACCGATTTCGCCGCCTGCTTGACCGCATTTTGAGCGGCGTCTTCCCAATTTTTGTCCGATTCGGCCAGTACCTCTATCACTTTCAACATGGTCATGATGGCTATCTCCTGATTGTGTCCTTGCTTCAAAATAGCCGAAATGTGACAGCAGGTTTTTGACCTGGATCAACTCGGGTTCACCGGTGGTATCGCGGGATTTCCCCGGCGCACGACCGGTTTTCGAAACCATTCGCTAGGGTTGCGTGATGGCATGCAGGCCGTTGCTCACGTATTGCACCGCCAGTGCCGCCAGCACGATGCCGAATAGGCGCGCCACCACGTTGACCCCGGTCTCGCCCAGCACCCGGCTGATGTGTTGCGCCGCGAGCAGCATAAGCAGGGTGATGAACAGGATCACGGTCACGACGCCCAGCACCATCCAGGTCTGCGCCGACTGCCAGCCGTGGATGCCGGTCAGCAGCAGGACGGTGGTAAGCGAACCCGGGCCGGCGATCATCGGGATCGCCAGCGGGAACACGCTGATGTCATCCCGGTGTTCCGCCTCCAGTTGTTCGCTGGGGATGGCCGTGCGCAAACCCGTCTGCCGCACCAGCACCATGTCGACCGCCAGCAGAAACAGGAGGATGCCGCCGGCAATCGTGAACGCCGGCATGCCGATGCCGAGATAACGCAGCAGTGCGTGGCCGCCCAGGGCGAAGAAAACAAGAATCACCAGCGCCACTGTCACGCCGCGCAAAGCCGTGCCGCGGGAGGCGGCGCGCGGGTAATTACGGGTCATCGCCGCGAACATGGGCGCCACCCCGACCGGGTCGACGACCACGAACAGCAGGATGAAGGCGTTGATGGCGTTTTCCATCATGGGCAGGGACACTATCTGATGAAAATTAGCGAGTTACCTGCTGCGAACTGTTGAGATACTGTTGAGACATCGATATCGATCTCACCGTCAGTCTATTGGGCACGCTTAATTATAAAGCGTGATATCATGATTAAATAATATCAAGAATTTCCCGAGCCCTTAATGCACAGGCTGGAGTAGAGGCCTCTTATGCGGGAAACGACGTTACTTTCTTCCGATCTGGTTCGCAGTGTGCTCGATTCCGCGCCGGATGCGATGTTAATCATCGACGAGTCTGGTTCGATCCAGTTTGCCAATCACCAGGTTTCCGCCTTGTTCGGCTACGAGCAGGAGGAGGTCATCGGCCAGAGCGTGGAGTTGTTGCTGCCGCAACGTTTCCGCGGCCGCCATGTTGCTCATCGGGAACGTTACATGGATGGCGGCCAGTTGCGCCCCATGGGCATCGGCCTTGATCTCTTTGCCTTGCGCAAGAACGGCACGGAATTCCCCGTTGAAATCAGCCTGAGTCCCATCCGCGATGGTGAGAGGAGGCTCGTGGCCGCGGCAATTCGCGATGTGACCGACCGCAGGCGCATTGAGATGGAACTCAAGGTGGCACTAGATGAAGCCGATCGCGCCAATCAGGCCAAGAGCCGGTTTCTTGCCACTGCAAGCCATGATTTGCGCCAGCCGCTGCAAACCCTCTCCCTGCTGAACGGGACATTGCAACACATGGCGCAGGGTCGGAATGTACAGGAAATCCTGGCCCAACAGGAGCAAGCCATCGGGGCGATGTCACGGCTGCTGAATGCCCTGCTCGACATCAGCAAACTCGAGTCCGGCGCCATACGGCCCGAAATTACCGATATCACGGTGGCCAACCTGTTCGAGGAAATGCGTAATGAATTTGCCGGCATCGCCGCCAGCAAGGGCCTGCAACTGACCGTCCAGCCATGCAATGAATGGGTCCGCACCGATCCCTCACTGGTCGGCCAGGTGCTCAGGAATCTCGTTTCCAATGCCATCAAATATACGCACAAGGGCTGGGTGGGTCTGCGCTGCATGCATGAGCGGGCCTGCATACGCATCGAGGTTCTGGACACCGGCGTGGGTATCAAGGTGGACCATATCCCCTACATCTACGACGAGTTTTATCAGATTGGAGTCCCGGCCAATACTTCGCGCGAGGGATACGGTCTGGGCTTGAGCATCGTCAAGCGGATCACGAATTTGCTCAATCTGAAGCTCGAAGTGCAGTCGGAGCTGGGCAAGGGGTCGACATTTTCGCTCGAGCTGCCGGTGAGCGACAGGCATGCAGATACCTCGCGCTCGACGCCGCAGTCGGACGTCGACGCAAGCCGGCAGGTATCAATGCCGCACATCCTGATAGTCGAGGACGATGACGCCGTGCGCAAGGCGACCCGCGTGCTGCTGAAGATCGCGGGCTACCGGGTGAGCGCCGTCGGCTCGCTGGGTGAGGCGCTGCGGCTGGCGGAAGAACAGGGCGACATCAATCTGCTGGTGACCGATTATCACCTCGGGGGCGAAGAAACCGGCACGCAGGTCATCGACTCCCTGCGTCCGATCATCGGCCCCGATTTCAAGACCATCCTGCTCACTGGGGATACCTCGTCGGCGATAAGGCATCTGCAGCGCGACAAGGATCTCCACGTGGTGAGCAAGCCGATGAACGCCAACATGTTCCTGGAACTGATCAAAAAACTGCTCACGACCTGAACCGGACTGTCCTGCCGCGGTTAGGAACTTCTAATGATCACGAAGCGCCGACTGGGCCGCGGCGAGACGGGCCAGCGGCACGCGGAACGGTGAGCAGGACACGTAATCCAATCCGGCGGCCGCGAAAAAAGCGATGGAGGCGGGATCGCCGCCGTGCTCGCCGCAGATGCCGCACTCCAGGTCGGGCTTTGCCATACGGCCCCTCTCAACCGCCATTTTCACCAGCTGGCCGACGCCGGTCGCATCGATGGTCTGGAAGGGACTGCGATCCAGAATTCCCTGCTTGAGATAATCGGGCAGAAAGGTGTTGACGTCGTCGCGGCTGTATCCCAGTGTCATCTGGGTGAGATCGTTGGTGCCGAAGCTGAAGAAATCGGCGTATTTTGCGATCTGATCGGCGGTCAGCGCCGCGCGCGGGACTTCGATCATGGTGCCGATGCCGATGTGCAGCCGGCCGGTGAATTTCAGACGTCTGCGGACCTCGGCAATGGTGCGCTCGACCTGCGCGCGGAGCGTGGCGAGTTCCCGGTCGATGCCGACCAACGGAATCATGATCTGAGGCCGAACCGCGATGCGCCGGCGACGGCAGCGGATGGCGGCCTCGGTGATCGCGGTGACCTGCATCTCCAGCACCTCCGGATAGGTGATGGTGACGCGGCAGCCGCGGTGCCCCAGCATCGGGTTGGCTTCGTGCAGCTCCGCCACCCGCCGACGGACGCGCGCGATCGACACCTTGAGTTCGCGGGCCAGCGCCGACTGGGCCCGGGCATCCTGCGGGAGAAATTCATGCAATGGCGGGTCCAGCAGCCGGATGATCACCGGCAGTCCGTGCATGGCGCGGAAGATCTCCTCGAAATCGCGCCGCTGGTGAGGCAACAGCCGGCGCAAGGCGCGCCGGCGCGCAGGCTCGGTCTCGGCGATGATCATCTGGCGCATGATCGAGATGCGGTTGGGGTTGAAAAACATGTGCTCGGTCCGGCACAGCCCCACGCCCCCGGCGCCGAAGGCGCGGGCCCGCGCGGTATCCACGGGGGTGTCGGCGTTGGCGCGCACGCCCAGGCGCCGGTGCCGGTCCGCCCAGCGCAACAGCGTGCCGAATTCGGCGGACAACTTGGGCTCGACCCGCGGCAATTCCCCCAGCATGACCTCGCCGGTGGCGCCGTCCAGGCTGAAGACATCGCGGGTGGTGTAGCGCCGCCCGTTGATGGTGACGGCTTTCCGGTGTTCATCGATGTCGGTATGCGGAGCGCCGGCGATGCAGCATTTGCCCCAGCCCCGCGCCACGACCGCGGCATGGCTGGTGGTGCCGCCGGTTGCCGTCAGGATGCCCTGCGCCACGTGCATGCCGTGGATGTCCTCGGGGCTGGTCTCGCGGCGCACGAGGATCACCTGCTCCCCGCGTCCCGCGCGCGCCACCGCCTCCTCGGCGCTGAACGCGAGCCGGCCGCACGCGGCGCCGGGCGATGCCGGCAGGCCGCGTGTCAGCACCACGCGTTTCGCCTTCGGATCGAAGGAGGGCAGCAGCAACTGGTTGAGATCAGAGGGAGCCACGCGCAGCAGCGCCGTCCGCTCGTCGATCAATTTCTCGCGCACCATCTCCACCGCGACGCGGACGGCGGCGGCGCCGGTGCGTTTGCCGGTGCGGGTCTGCAACATCCATAATTTGCCGCGTTCGATGGTGAATTCAATGTCCTGCATGTCAAGATAGTGTTGTTCGAGTTTGTCCTTGATCGCCAGCAGTTGCGCGTGCAGATCGGGGCGCCAGCGCTTGATTTCCGACACCGGTCTCGGCGTGCGTATGCCGGCGACCACGTCCTCGCCCTGTGCGTTGACGAGAAATTCGCCATAGAGCGCGTTGCGGCCGGTGGCGGGATCGCGGGTGAAGGCGACCCCCGTGCCGGAATCCCCGCCCATGTTGCCGAACACCATGCTCTGCACGTTGACCGCCGTGCCGGGCAGGCCGGAGATGGCGTGGATGCGGCGGTATTCAAGCGCGCGCGGGGACTCCCAGCTGCGGAACACCGCAGCGATGGCCAGCGTCAGTTGCGTTTCCGGATTCTGCGGGAAGTGGCGGCCGGCATGGCGGCGGTACACGGCCTTGTAGGCCGCGATCACTTCTTCCAGGCCGTGCTCGTCCAAATCCGTATCCTGCGCGGCGCCATGCCGGCGTTTGATGCGTTGCAGGGCGTTTTCGAAACGGGCATGCGCCATGCCCATGACCACGCCGCCGAACATGTCGATGAGCCGGCGGTAGGCGTCCAGCGCGAAACGGCGGTTCGCCGTCGCCCGCGCCAGACCCGCAACCACGCGATCGTTCATGCCCAGGTTCAGGATGGTGTCCATCATGCCCGGCATGCTGACGGCCGCACCGCTGCGCACCGAAAGGAGCAGCGGCCGGTCCTCGCCGCCGAAGCGCTTGCCGGTTTCCTTTTCCAGCATCGTGATGCGCGCGCGCAGGCCGGCGCGCAGGTCGGCGGGCAATCGTTTGCCGTTGGCGTAAAAATCAGCACAGGTCTGTGCGCTGATGGTGAAACCGGGGGGCACCGGCAGTCCGAGCGCGGCCATCTCGGCGAGATCGGCGCCCTTGCCGCCGAGTTGCGCCCGCATGTCCCGGCCGCCGTCGATGCGTGTGGCGCCGAAATAAAAAAAGCGCCGTGCGTTGGGATTCATGGTTCGTATTATGCCTCACCCGGATATGTCAATTGTTGACTGGCAGGTGAAAATGGCGACATAGTTCAACATAAGGAACGACGCGGTTGATTCATGTCTGAAGATATACAGCCTGATGCCTCGCTCACGGGGCAGGCGCTGCTGTCGCAGCCGCTGTGGAACAAGGGCACCGCCTTTTCCGAGCGGGAGCGCGACGAATTCGGTTTGCATGGACTGCTGCCGGCACAGGTCGAGACCCTGGAGCAGCAACTGGCGCGGGCCTTTGAGGCTTATGCCTCGCGGGTCAGCGACCTCGACAAGCACATCTATCTCCGCCAGTTGCAGGACGCCAACGAGGTCCTGTTCTACCGGTTGCTGGTGGAACATCTGGAGGAGACGATGCCCATCATCTATACACCGGTGGTGGGCGCCGCCTGCCAGCAGTTCAGCCATATTTACCGGCGGCCGCGCGGGTTGTTTGTGTCCCATCCCAACCGTCACCGCATCGAGGAGATCCTTGACCATTCGCCGGTGCCGCGGGTGGAGGTGATCGTCGTGACCGATGGCGAGCGGGTGCTGGGCCTGGGCGACCAGGGTGCGGGCGGCATGGCCGTGCCCGTCGGCAAACTGTCGCTCTACACAGCCTGCGCCGGCATCCATCCCGCGACCACACTGCCAATCATGCTTGACGTCGGCACCGACAACTCCGACTATCTGGGCGATCCGCTGTATCTGGGCTGGCGGCATGAACGCATTCGCGGCCAGGAGTACGACGATTTTATCGAGCTTTTCATCCAAGCAGTGAACAAAAAATTCCCAAATGTCCTCCTGCAATGGGAGGACTTTGCGCGCGACAACGCCGCCCGCCTGCTCGGACGTTACCGGGACTCGCTGTGCACTTTCAACGACGACATCCAGGGAACCGCCGCCGTCACCGTGGGCGCGCTGCTTGCGGCCACCCACGCAGTCGGACAGCGGCTCGCGGATCAACACGTTATCGTCGTCGGCGCAGGCTCGGCCGGTTGCGGGATCGCCGAACAAATTCTGGTCACGATGATGAAGCAAGGCCTGGCCGAGGACGAGGCCCGGTTGCGGTTCTACCTTGTGGACAAACCCGGTTTGTTGCATGACGGCCTGACCGGTTTCACGCCTGCGCAGCGCCGTTTCGTACAGCCGCGAGATCGCGTGGTCAACTGGGATGTGACGCAAACGGGGACGATCCAGTTAATCGACGTCGTCCGCGGCGCGCGGCCGACCATCCTGCTCGGCGTCAGCGGCCAGCCCGGCCTGTTCAGCGAGCCCATTGTGCGGTTGATGGCGAACCAGGTCGGTCATCCCATCATCTTTCCGCTGTCCAATCCCACCACGCGCTGTGAGGCGACGCCGGAAGATCTGATCCAATGGACGGACGGCAGGGCAGTGATCGCGACCGGCAGCCCGTTCAGGCCCGTGGCGTACAACGGCCGGACCTGCGTCATTTCCCAATGCAACAATCACTATATGTTCCCGGCAATGGGGCTGGGCATACTGGCGGTGGGCGCGCGACGGGTGACCGACGAGATGTTCATGGCGGCATCGGAGGCGCTGGCGGAGTGCGCCGGCGGGTTCTGGGCCAATGGCGCCGGCATTCTGCCACCGCTCTCGCAAATCCGTTCGGTCGCCAAGCGGATAGCCCTGGCCGTGGCCGCACAGGCCATCGCGCAGGGACTCGCCACACGCCCGCCTGCCGGCAACCTGGAGCAGGTCATCGACTCGCGAATGTGGACTCCGCGCTATCAGCCTTTCCGCCCCAAAACCCAGACGCAGGAACAGCCTGCCTAACCGGAGGACGGTTATCCGGGGCGATTTCGGCGAGTGCAATGGGCCCCTGGCACGGTAATTCAGGAAAAATTCCCTGTATTTCATGAGGATATGCCGTCACCGCCGGCGTCTCCGGCCGCCCTTTTCCCGCCGCCCAGTTCATCAGGATGGACCCATGACGTCGGGAAAGACCCGCAATAACCCCGTTTCTCACCTAATATATATGTATAGGTTATGGAAGTAATTCACAGAAAAACCATAACCTTATATTTATTCTTGTTTGCTGGTAGTTACGGGATTCGCCCTAAAGATGAAAAAATTGTCGACGAACCCGGTTCAAAACAACGCGACGATCTTCGATCGCAGGCGCGCAGAGGAGGAATTACGCCGCAGCGATGATCAGTTGCTGCAGGCCGTCCGGGTCGCGCAGTTCGGCATCTTCGATCACGACCATCTCACCGGCGCCGTCTACTGGTCGCCGAAGTACCGGGAAATCTACGGTTACAGCGCGGATGAACCGGCGTCACCGCCGACGTTTCTCGCCAGTGTGCACCCGGACGATCTGGAGCGGATCGGGGCGGAAATCTTGCGGGCCCATGACCCGGCCGGTGCCGGCGCTTTCGATCAGGAGCACCGCATCGTGCGCCGGGACGGCGAGACCCGGTGGGTCTCCACCCGGTCACAAACATTTTTCAAGGCTGAAGGGGCCGCGCGCCGCCCGGAGCGCACCGTGGGCGCCAGCATCGACATCACCGAGCGCAAACGTGCCGATGAGCAACTGGCACTGTTCCGGCATTCGATCGAGCAGGCCTTCGTCGCCGTCTTCTGGATCGACCACCGGGGCGGATTCACCTACGTCAACGAAGCCGCCTGCCGCTCGCTCGGCTACGATCGTGAAGAGTTGATGCGCCTGCAGTTGTGGGATATCGATCCGGTCTATCCCAGGGAGCAGTGGAACAAGCGCTGGGAGGAATACGAACGTACAAAACACGATTCCGTCGTACGCGTGGAAAGCCGTCATCGTCGCAAGGACGGCAGTGAATTTCCGGTCGAGGTTTTATGCCAGTTCATCACCGTGGGCGATCATGCGATACACATCGCCCAGGTTCACGATATAACCGAACAGAAGCGGGCACAGGAGGCATTGACGCTCTTCCGTACACTTATTGATCACGCAAACGATATTATCGAAGTCATAGATCCGGAAACCGGGCGCTTTCTTGATGTGAATAACCAGGCCTGCCTTGCCCATGGTTATACCCGTGAGGAATACTTGGCTCTCACTGTTGCCGACCTCGACCCTGTGGTGGCCGACAAATCTTGGGAGCAAATCAAAAAGGACATGTCGGGCTCCGGTTCCATCGTCCTCGAAAGTCTGCACCGGCGCAAGGATGGCTCGGCTTTCCCGGTCGAAGTCAACTGCGTCAACATCCATCTTGATCGTGATTATGCTCTCGCCATAGTGCGCGACATCACCGAACGGAAGCGGACGGAAGAGGCGCTCAAGGCAAGCGAGGCCCGCTTCAGAAGCGCATTTGAGAACACCGCGGTGGGCATGATGATGATCGATGCCGGCGGCCGGTTTCAGCGTGTGAATCAGGCGTTCTGCGCACTCGTGGGTTATTCGGAAGATGAATTGCGCGCCAAAACCTTCCTGGAGATCACCCATCCCGAGGACTTGGAGAAGAATCTGCCGGCAGTCAAGCAATTGATGGCTGGTGAGATGGAATCTTTTTTTGTCGAAAAGCGCTACCTCCACAAGCAAGGGCATCCGGTCTGGGTTCATGCCAGCGTCGCCGTGGTGCGCGATGCCCGGGGCAGGCCGTGCGGTTTCATCGCCCAGTCCCAGGACATCACCGAGCGCAGGCGCGCGGTTGAGGAACTGGAGCGCTCGGTCTCGCTGCTGCATTCCACCCTGGAATCGACCGCCGACGGCATTCTGGTGGTGAACCATGAAGGCCGCATCATCAGCTTCAACCAGCAGTTTGTGGAAATGTGGCGGCTCTCCGCCGCCGTTATTGATTTGCGCGACGATAACCAGGCACTGGCCTTTGTCCTGGATCAATTGAAGGAACCCGAGCAGTTTCTCAAGAAAGTCAGGGAATTGTACGACCAGCCGGAAGCGGAGAGT
>DATJVC010000018.1 GCA_035501935.1 Gammaproteobacteria bacterium
AAGTACCGGACGCTCATCTATGGCCTTGCCTTTTGTACAGTTGCCGTTATTCAGCAAGCGCGCTGGTTGTTCGCCGGCAGCTAACCGCCGGTTGTTGAGCGACACTTGCCCAAAAATAACGAGCAATAAAGGGGACGCTACCCTTTATTAGATTAAGTATCCTCAACGGAGAGAACGCTGCTTGAGGGCAGAGAGCAGGACGGGCATCTGCACGAACAGATCGAACAACACCACACCATAGGCGATGCACTGGATGGTGAACCAGTAGTCCAGCTCCAGCGGCAGCGACAAGGCCAGCGCCAGCGTGACCGGGCCGCGCACGCCACCCCAGGCGATCATCCGCCGCTCGCTGCGATCCAGCCGCTGGCCGCGGCGGAACAGATCGAACAGCCGCAGATTCAACTGCACCGACACGACGCGCGCCGTGATGACCGCGGCGATGCCGATCAGCATCGACTGCCACTGCTCCTGGAACATGACGCCGGTGACGGTGACGCCGGCCAGCAGCATGATCATGCTGTTGGCGATGTAGCCGATGAAATCCCACAGTTCGTGCAGGAACCGCCGCAGTTCAGCGCTGAAGTGCCGCCTGTGATATTCGGACAACACCCCGCCGCAGACCAGCACGGCCATGACGCCCGACCAGCCGAGGATGCCATCGGTGAAGACGTAGCACAGATACCCGGCCGCCACGGTGATGAGACCATGGGCGATGGCGTTGGGCAGCCAGCGCATCATCGCCGACATCACCACGCCGGCCACGGCGCCGACGCCAATCCCGCCGAAGAAAATCACGCCGAACTGGCGCAGCACCAGCCCCGTGTTCACCATGTCATATTGCTTCGTGGCCAGCGCAATCAGCAGTCCGAAAAACACGATGGCCAGCGCGTCGTTCAGCATGCTTTCGCCGTCGAAGATGAGCTCCAGGCGCTCCGCGCCGTGGCGCTGCCGCAGGGCCTGCACCAATGCGCCGGGATCCGTCGAGGCCAGCAGGGCGCCGGTGATCAGCGCGGCGATCCAAGGGTAGCCGCCGGCCTCGTCGATGCCCCGGTAAATCAGGGCGGCGGCGATGAACGCCGTGAGCAGCATGGCCGGCATGGCCAGGATGAGTATCGTGCCCAGATCCCGCCACAGGCGCCGGAGATCGATCTTGAAGCTGGATTCAAACACCAGCGCGGGAATGAAGACGAAGAAGATGATGTCACGGAAATTGTCCCAGCGCAGGCCGGTGTCGATCCCCTGCATGACCAGCAGATTGGAGCCGGCCCAGCCGATCAGCACCAGCACGGCGTTGGCCGGCAGGCGGATGAAACGGGCCAGCGGCTCGACCAGCGCCGCAATCAACAGCAGTCCCACGAACATCAGGACCTGCTGCGGCGTCGTGAGCAACATTACGCCGCCATCGGCCGCCGCGACCTTACCTCCGGGTAAAGTTCATCCAGCGCCACCGACAGTCCATTGGCCATGACGATGCGCGCGTGACGCCGCCGCAGTTGCCGCGGTTCGCGCGCGCCGCAGGAATGGGCGATCATGCCCACCTCGCGCCGCATGTTTTTTGCGTAGTACATCACCCGCTCCGCCTTGTCCGATGGCACCAGTCCGCGCTGCAGTTTTTCATTGTGCGTGGTGATGCCGGTCGGACAGGTGTTCTTGTTGCATTGCAGGGCCTGGATGCAGCCCAGCGCGAACATGAAGCCGCGCGCGGTGTTGATGAAGTCGGCGCCGACGCACAAGGCCCAGGCCACGTCCGCCGGCGTCACCAGCTTGCCCGAGGCGATGACGCGCACGCGTTCGCGCAGACCGTATTCCATGAGCTTGTCCACCAGCAGCGGCAGGCTTTCCCGCAGCGGCAGCCCCACGTCGTCAATCAGCGGCTGTGGCGCCGCGCCGGTGCCGCCCTCGGCGCTGTCCACGGTGATGAAATCCGGCGCGCTTTCCGGGCCGCGTTTCTGCACCTCGGCGAACAGGCTGTCCAGCCACGATGCGTCGCTCACCACCGCCTTGAAGCCGACCGGCTTGCCGGTGACGTCGCGGATGTGGGCGATCATGTCCAGCAGTTCGCCGTTGTTGTTCATGTCCGTGTGCCGGTTGGGACTGATCGAATCATGGCCCGCCGGAATGCCCCGGATCCGCGCGATCTCCTCCGTGACCTTGGCGCCCGGCAGGATGCCGCCCTTGCCGGGTTTCGCCCCCTGGCTCAGTTTGATTTCGATCATGCGCATCTGCGGGTGTGCCGCCAACGCGCGCAATTTGCCGTCATCGAGATTGCCGGCGAGATCGCGCACACCATACTTCGCGGTGCCCATCTGGAAGACCAGATCACAGCCGCCCGCCAGGTGATATGGCGACAGCCCGCCCTCGCCCGTGTTGAGCCAGATACCGGCCATGCGCGCCCCGTTGGAGAGTGCGAGGACGGCGGGCTTGGAGATGGCGCCGAAGCTCATGGCCGAGATGTTGAAGAACGATTTGGCGAGATAGGGCGTGCGGCAATAACCGATCAACATCGGTTCGGCCTCGACCGCGTCGGTCTCCAGCGTCGGGAACGGACAGTTGACGAAGATGACGGTGCCGGGCGCGCGCAAATCGCGGGTGGACCCGAAGGGCACGGTGGTATCGACGTTCTTCGCCGCGCGATAGGCCCATGACCGCTGGGCGCGGTTGAACGGCAGCTCTTCGCGATCCATGGCGAAGAAATACTGCCGGAAGAAGTCGCCCAGATATTCGAAGAAGTAACGGAACCTGCCGATGACGGGATAATTGCGGCGGATGGCATGGCGTGTCTGCGTCACGTCCAACACATACATCACCGCCACCATAATCACGCCAACGACGAAGATCAGCAGAAACAACGCGACGACCACTTCCAGCGTCGCTACCAGAAAACGATCAACTCCGTTGAACATGTCCGCCTCTCATACGAACTGCATGAGTTTGAGCATGCCGCAAGCCCGTGTGGCGCGGGCGGATATGCTCAAATGCCGCTGCGCACGCCCAGCAATACCTGTTTTGCCAGCCACTCCTTCATCATGGCATGGCCACCCTCCACCACCACCCTGGGATCGGGATGCTTTAGCTCGCCTGCGATCTGCCGCAGCATGGCCTCACCGCTTTGTGCGTCCTCGCTACCGATCAACTCCAGCAGCCGCGCCGACACGGGATTCAGCTCCATGAAGCCGACTTCGCCGTGATCGTTGCGATGAATGACCAGATAGGTGGGTTGCGCCGGCGCCGCCCGCGGCTTGAAATCGGGACTGATGCGGTGCACGGGAAATGCGTAAGCGAGCGGCCAGGCCAGCGGGCTCAACACCGGCCGGCCAGCCAGCAAATCTCCCCCGCGATCCACGCCGGCGTAGGAAATCTCATGCGTATCGATGCGCAGGGCCGACTCCATCCACTCGTAGTGCGCCAGTTCCAGCAGGAACGGCGGATCCCCTGCGCCGTCGCGCTCCTTTTCCAGATATTCCAGGAACTCGTTGCCGAGCTGCGAAAACAGCGGCGTATGGTTCACATGGCGGATGAAATAGTCCCGGGCCATCCGCTCCCACGCGCTGTCCTCCATGACCTTGCGCACCACGGGGAAATTATCGGCGATGAATGTCTTGATGTTGGTGAACGCCAGATCGCAATAGAGCGCCATCCCCGGCCCGGCGACGTCGGCGGGCGCCGGCGTTCCTTCAGGATCGCGGACATGCGCCGTGAAGGCGTACTGCACCTGCTGGAAACGCGGCCGCTCAGGCATGGGCGAGCGCGCGTTGCGGCACGGACTGATGTTTGGCCTGAAGTCCGGCGATGCGCGCGACCTCCTTCACCAGATCGGGCAGCGGCGGGATGTTGAAATCACGCTCGACCATCGTCGGAAAAACGCCGAAGCGGCCATAGGCCCTGTCGAGGAGTTCCCATACCGGATCGATCACCTCGGCGCCGTGGGTGTCCACGATCAAATTCGGCTGCTCGCGGTAATGGCCGGCGATGTGGGCATAGGCGATGCGTTCGCCCGGCAGCCGGCCCAGGAAATCCACGGGGTCATAACCGTGATTGACGCTGTTGACGTAGATGTTGTTGATGTCGATTAAAAACAGGCAATCCGCCTCCTTGAGCACGGCATTGATGAAATCGATCTCCTCCATCTCCTTGCCCGGCGCGCAGTAGTAGGAGGGATTCTCGACCGTGATGCGGCGTTCGAGGATGTCCTGCGCGCGGCGGATGCGGCCGGCCACGTAGTGCACCGCCTCCTCGGTGAACGGGATGGGCATGAGGTCGTAGATGTGTCCGTCGTCCGCGCTGTAGCTCAGGTGGTCGCCGTAATAACGCACCCGGTGCCGGTCCAGAAACGGCTTGACCTTGTGGCGCAGGTAGTCCTCGTCCAGCGGCGCGGGGCCGCCCAGATTCAGACACAACCCGTGGCAGGCCAGCGGCAGCCGGCTAGTGGCGGCGCGGAAACGCTCACCGGCGCGGCCGCCGACGTCGATCCAGTTCTCCGGCGCCACCTCCCAGAACGCGACCGGCGCGGGGGCGGCCTCCAGAATCTCGCCCAAAAAGGAACGCCGCAGGCCCAGGCCCGCGCCCGTCAGGCTGGATTTAATGGATTTGACCGGCATATTGACAAACATAGCCCCGGCGCGCACCGGGGTCAAACCCGGCGGTCCGGCGGGCGCGCCGCAACGGGGAAAAAGGATAATTTCCCGTGGCGCCTACTTGTGAACGCCGCACTTCCCCTCGCCGCACTTGCCTTCCTTCATCTTCTTTATTTCGTCGGCGTCCAGAAAACCGTCGTGGTTGGTGTCCAGGGCGGCAAATTTGGATTCATCCTTGTGCGTCTTCATGAACTCGTCCTTGGAGACCTTGCCGTCGCCGTCGGTATCCATCCTTGCCACGCCGCACTTCCCCTGGCCGCACTTGCCCTCGGAACTGCCACCGCCTTCATGATCGGCGACGAGATATCCGGACGCCAGCTGGCTGTACTCGAAGGGATTATCCGCCGCCACGGCCGCCACCGGCATGAGATTGACGCTGAACGCCGCGCCGATGGCAATGGTCAGTGGTTTGATTCTGCCCGACTTGCTGCGCATGTTGATTCTCCTTGAATGAGATGTGTCGCGATGTCTGTTTCAGACCGATGAAAACGAATCCGGGTTCCCCTGCCTGTCCGTTCGATGTTGCCGCCGCCGGCAATGTAACGCCGATGCCGCCTCACCTTGGCCGCATGTGCGGGAACAGCAGGACGTCGCGTATCGACGGGCTGTCGGTCAGCAACATCACCAGCCGGTCGATGCCGATGCCCTCGCCGGCCGTCGGTGGCATGCCATGTTCCAGGGCCTCGATGTAATCGGCGTCGAAATGCATGGCCTCCTCGTCGCCCGCCTCTTTTTCCCGCAGTTGCTTTTCAAACCGCTCGCGTTGATCCTCGGCGTCGTTCAGTTCCGAGAAGCCGTTGGCAATCTCGCGACCGGCGACAAAAAATTCGAAGCGATCGGTGATGAAGGGATCATGATCATTGCGGCGCGCCAGCGGCGAGGTCTCCGCCGGGTAGGAGGTGATGAATGTCGGCGACTCCAGTTTCGCCTCCACCGTCTTCTCGAAAATCTCCGTCTGCAACTTGCCGAGACCATGGGAAGATTTGACGATGATGCCCAGCCGCTCCGCAACCGGCCGGATGGCTTCCAGGGATTCGACGTCAGCGGGCCGTAGATCAGGATTGAAGCGCAGGATGGATTCCTTCATCGTGTGGCGGGCGAAAGGCTGGCTGAAATCGTAGGTCCTGCCCTGATATAGAAGTGTTGTCGTTTTCAGCACCGTCTGCAACAGGCTTCGCAGCATGGTTTCCGTCAGATTCATCAGGTCATGATAATCGGCGTAGGCCTCGTAGAACTCGAGCATGGTGAACTCGGGATTGTGACGCGTGGACAGCCCCTCGTTACGGAAGTTGCGATTGATCTCGAACACCTTCTCGAAACCGCCCACCACCAGCCGCTTGAGATACAACTCCGGCGCGACGCGCAGGAACAGGTCCATTTCCAGCGTGTTGTGGTGGGTCTTGAACGGTCGCGCCGTGGCGCCGCCGGGAATGGCCTGCATCATCGGCGTCTCCACTTCAAGGAAACCACGAGAAATTAAAAACTGGCGAAGGTGGGTGATGACCTCCGAGCGGATATGGAAGGTTTTGCGCGTCACCTCACTCATGATCAAATCGAGATAACGCTGCCGGTAGCGCGTCTCGGTATCGGCCAGGCCGTGCCATTTGTCCGGCAGCGGCCGCAGCGCCTTGGTCAGCAGCCGGATGCCGTCCACGTGCACGGACAGCTCGCCGGTCTTGGTGCGGAACAACGCGCCCTCGGCGCCGAGGATGTCGCCGAGGTCCCATTGCTTGAATTCGGCGTAACGCTCCTCGCCGACGGCGTCGCGGGCAAGATAGAGCTGCATGCGGCCGGACATGTCCTGCACGTGACAGAAGCTGGCCTTGCCCATGACGCGGCGGGTCATCATGCGCCCGGCGAGGCGCACGCGCACCGGATTCGTCTCCAGCGCGGTGGCGTCCTTGTTGCCGTACTCGGCGAGCAGTTCGCCAATCATGACGTTGCGGCGGAAATCATTGGGGAAGGCCACACCCCGCTCGCGCAGGGCCTTGAGCTTGGCGCGGCGTTCCTCGATCAGCCGGTGTTCGTCCACCGGTTTGTCCCGCCCCTGCTGTTTGTTATCGTTCTGCTCGCTCATGCTTACAACCCGCTTTTCAGACTCGCCTCGATGAACCTGTCCAGATCGCCGTCCAGCACCGCCTGCGTGTTGCCGATCTCAACGTTGGTGCGCAGGTCCTTGATGCGCGACTGATCGAGAACGTAGGAACGGATCTGGTGGCCCCAGCCGATGTCGGTCTTGCTGTCCTCGATGGCCTGCTTCTCGGCGTTGCGCTTCTGCATTTCCAGTTCATACAGCTTGGCCTTCAGCATCTTCATCGCCTGCGACCGGTTCTTGTGCTGCGAACGCTCGCTCTGGCAGGCCACGATAACACCGGTGGGAAGGTGGGTGATACGGATCGCCGAATCGGTCTTGTTGACATGCTGGCCGCCGGCGCCGCTGGAACGGTAGGTGTCCACCTTGAGATCGGCGGGATTGACCTCGATATTGATGTCCTCGTCGACCTCGGGCGACACGAACACCGCGGCGAAGGAGGTATGGCGCCGGTTGCCGGAGTCAAAAGGCGACTTGCGCACCAGCCGGTGCACGCCCGTCTCCGTGCGCAGCCAGCCGTAGGCGTGATCGCCCTCGAATCGCACCGAGGCGCTCTTGATGCCGGCGACTTCGCCCCCGGATACCTCCAGCAATTCGGTCTTGAACCCATGCCGGTCGCCCCACTTGAGATACATGCGCAGCAGCATCTCGGCCCAGTCCTGCGCCTCGGTGCCGCCGGAACCCGACTGGATGTCGAGAAAGGCATTATGGGCGTCCATTTCACCGCTGAACATGCGGTTGAATTCAAGCAGCGCCAGCCTGGCCTCGATGTTTTTCAGGTCTGATCCAACCGTGGCGAAGGTGGCTTCGTCCTGCTCCTGGACGGCCATGTCCACCAGTTCCGCGGCCTCCTCCAGACCGCGGTCTATCGTCCGTACGCCCTCGATGGTCTGTTCCAAGGTCGCGCGTTCCTTGCCCAGCGATTGCGCGCGTTCGGGCTGATTCCAGATGGCCGGGTTCTCCAGCTCGCGCCTGACCTCCGCCAGACGCTCGCACTTCACGTCGTAGTCAAAGATACCTCCGCAGATCGCCGAGGCGTTCGCGCATGGACTTGATCTGATTCAGTGTGGCACCGGTCTCTATCATGGCCCGATCTTACTTGAGACGCTCCAGGATGGCTCGTTTGACGTGATCCAGTTGCGCCTCGATCTGGCGGACGGCGCCGGCGCTCTGCTTGATGGCGATGTCCGGGTCCTTGAGCCCATGCCCGGTCAGGGTGCAGACCACGGTGCTGCCGGCCGGGATCTTGCCGCGCTGGATGTCGCGGAGCGCCCCGGCCAGCGACGCCGCCGAGGCCGGCTCGCAAAATACGCCCTCGCGCACGGCCAGCAGCTTCTGTGCGGCGAGGATCTCCTCGTCCGTGCATTCGTCGAACCAGCCTTCGGATTCCTTCTGCACCTGCCAGGCCTGCGTCCAGCTCTGCGGATGGCCGATGCGGATGGCGGTGGCCACCGTCTCCGGATTGTCCACCATGTGGCCGCGCAGGAACGGCGCCGCCCCGCTGGCCTGGTAACCACACATGCGCGGGCGGCCCTTGACGATGCCTTGATCGAAATATTCCCGGTAACCCATCCAGTGCGCGGTGATGTTGCCGGCGTTGCCGACCGGCAGGCAGTGGAAATCCGGCGCGCGCCCCAGTGCCTCGATGATCTCGAAGGCCGCCGTCTTCTGGCCCTGCAACCGGAACGGATTGATTGAATTCACGATGGTCACCGGCGCCTGTTGCGCCACCTGTTTGACCAGTTCCATGCCGGCGTCGAAGTTGCCCTTGATCTGCATGACCACCGAGCCGTGCATCATCGCCTGGGCCAGTTTGCCCATCGCGATCTTGCCCTCCGGGATCAGCACGAAAGCGATAATGCCCGCGCGCGCGGCGTAGGCGGCGGCGGAGGCCGAGGTGTTGCCGGTCGAGGCGCAGATGATGGCGCGCGCGCCCTCCTCCACCGCCTTGGTCACGGCCATGGTCATGCCGCGGTCCTTGAACGAGCCGGAGGGATTGAGCCCCTCGTATTTCACATGGATGTCGGCATCCAGCTTCAGCGAGCGCGGAATGTTGCCGAGGCGGATAAGCGGCGTATTTCCCTCGCCCAGGCTGATGATGCGCGTGTCGTCGCCCACCGGCAGGCGGGCGCGGTAACGTTCAATAAGGCCGGTGTAACGAGTTCTGGAATCCATAATCTTCAATTTATGCGAGTGTTTCGACGCGCAGCCGGACGATGTGCCCCTGCACGGACTGCAGCGATTCCATGTGCTTGATGGCCTCGTTGATGGAATGCTCGATGACGCGCTGGGTGAGGATGATCACCGGCACGTGGCGCTGACCCTCGACGGGTTCCGGCTGCTGGATGGCCTCGATGCTGATGTTGCGGTCAGCGAGTATGCGGGAGATGTCGGCCAGCACGCCGGGGCGATCCAGCGCGGTGATGCGCAGGTAATAGGCGCTCTCGATCTGGTCCATTGCCAGTATGGGCACCTCCGCCACGGCGTCCGGCTGGAAGGCCAGGTGCGGCACGCGGTGCTCGGGCCGCGCGCTCATCGATCGCGCCACATCCACCAGGTCCGCGACCACGGACGAGGCGGTCGGCTGGGCGCCGGCGCCGGCGCCGTAGAACAGCAGCGGCCCGACGGCGTCGCCGCGCACCAGCACGGCGTTCATGACGCCGTCGACATTGGCGATGAGCCGGGTCTCCGGGATCAACGCCGGGTGCACGCGCATCTCGATGCCCTCGGCCGTGCGCCGCGCAATGCCGAGCAGCTTGACGCGGTAGCCCAGCATTCCGGCGTAGGCCACGTCCTCACTGGCGACATTCGTGATCCCCTCGACGTGCACCTTGTCGAACTGCAGCGGAATGCCGAAGGCCAGCGAGGCCAGGATGGTGAGCTTGTGGGCGGCATCGACGCCCTCGATGTCGAAGGTCGGATCGGCCTCGGCATAGCCGCGCTTCTGGGCATCGGCAAGCGCCGCCTTGAACTCGCGGCCGTGGTTGCGCATCTCCGTCAGTATGAAATTGCAGGTGCCGTTGATGATGCCGGCCAGCCATTCGATGCGGTTGGCGGTCAGCGATTCGCGCATGACCTTGATGATGGGGATGCCGCCCGCCACCGCCGCCTCGAAACCCACCATCACGCCGCGCGTGCGGGCGGCGGCGAAAATGGCGTTGCCGTGGGTGGCGAGCAATGCCTTGTTGGCGGTCACCACGTGCTTGCCGTTTTGCAACGCCTTCAGCACCAGGTCCCTGGCGATGGTGCAGCCGCCGATCAGTTCAACAATAACGTCGATGTCCGGATCATTGACGACGGCAAAGGCGTCATCCGTGATCATGATCTTGCCGCCGGTGACTTCGCGGGCGCGCACGAGGTCCTTGTCGGCAACCGTGACAATCTCTATGGGCCGTCCGGCGCGGCGCGTTATCTCCTCGCGGTTGCGCGAGAGCACCTGGAAGGTGCCGCCGCCCACCGTGCCGATGCCAAGCAACCCCACGCGAACCGGTTTCATGATTATGTGCCCTATTATGTGGCCTTGCGCAGCATGTCCTTGATGCCGCGCACCGCCTGGCGGGTGCGGTGTTCGTTCTCGATCAAACCGAAGCGCACGTGGCCGTCGCCATATTCGCCGAAACCGATGCCGGGCGACACCGCCACCCTGGCCTCGGTGATCAGCTTCTTGGTGAATTCAAGGGAGCCCTGTGTCTTGTACGGCTCGGGGATGGGCGCCCACACGAACATGGTGCCGCGCGGTTTCTCCACCTTCCAGCCGGCGGCATTCAGCCCCTCGCACAGCACGTCGCGCCGGCGGCGGTACATGTCGCGGATCTCCGCCACGCACTGCTGCGGACCTTCAAGGGCGGCGATGCCCGCCACCTGCACCGGCGTGAACATGCCGTAATCGAGGTAGGACTTCATGCGCGCCAGCGCCTTGACCAGCACCGGATTGCCGACCATGAAGCCGATGCGCCAGCCGGGCATGTTGTAGCTCTTCGACAGCGTGAAAAATTCGACCGCGATGTCCTTGGCGCCGGGCACCTGCAGGATCGACGGCGCCGTATAGCCGTCGAAGACCAGATCGGCGTAGGCCAGATCCTGCACCACCCAGATGTCGTGCTCGCGGGCGATGGCGATGATCTTCTCGAAGAACGGCAGCTCCACGCATTCCGTGGTCGGGTTGCTCGGGTAGTTCAGCAACAGCACCTTGGGTTTGGGCCAGGAATCGCGGATGGCCTTCTCCAGTTCGGCGAAGAAATCGATGCCCGGTCCGCAGGGCACGTGGCGGATGTCGGCGCCGGCAATGACGAAACCATAGGGATGGATCGGATAGGCCGGATTCGGCACCAGCACGGCGTCGCCGCGATCGACGATGGCCATGGCCAGATGCGCCAGCCCCTCCTTCGATCCGATGGTGACGATGGCCTCGCTCTCCGGATCGAGCGTTACGTTGTAACGGCGCCGGTACCAGTCGCAGATGGCCTTGCGCAGACGCGGGATGCCCTTGGACACCGAATAACGATGGGTGTCGGGTCGCTGGGCGACCTCGATGAGTTTGTCGACGATGTGTTTGGGCGTGGGTTGATCGGGATTGCCCATGCCGAAGTCGATGATGTCCTCGCCGCGCCGGCGTGCCGCCATTTTGAGCTCGCCGACCGTGTTGAACACGTAGGGCGGGAGCCGGTCTATTCTCTGGAATTGCGCCTTCATGATCGCCTGTTTGCACCCATGATGGGGGACATTATGCCGATCCTGCGCCGGCGCCGTCATCGACCACCACAAAAGTGTGGAAAGTTACCGGCGATGGCAACTTGTGTCAAACTTCGGGGGACAAACCCATGGATGTATTAGAATATCCGGCACATGCCGGTGTCGCGCTGTGCGCGGCACCGGTCACCGCGCCAGCATCGTTCCCGACCCATGACTGAAGAGATACTCATCAACGTCACACCGCAGGAGACCCGCGTTGCGCTGGTGGAAAACGGCGCGCTGCAGGAGGTGTTCATCGAACGCGCGCAGCGCCGGGGCTGGGTCGGCAATCTCTATCTCGGCCGGGTGTCGCGGGTGCTGCCCGGCATGGGCGCCGCATTCATCGACGTCGGCCTCGCACGCACCGCCTTCCTGCATATCTCCGACATCACCGGCAATGACGCCGACGATGGCGGCGAGGAAGTCACCATCGAACAAATATTGAAAGAGGGCCAGAGCCTGCTCGTACAGGTCATCAAGGATCCGATCGGCAGCAAGGGCGCACGGCTGACCACCCAGATCAGCATCCCCTCACGGTACCTGGTGTTCATGCCGAACTATCACGCCATCGGCATTTCCCAACGCATCGGCAGCGAAGAGGAACGCAACCGCTTGCGCGAAATCCTGCAGCGCCGGGAACTGGCCCTGCGCACGGCGGCGGGAGGTTCGTTGAGCGCCTCCGCGGACAATTCCAACTGCGGAGGGTATATCGCGCGCACGGCCGCGGAAGGGGTGGGCGAGGACAAATTGATCAAGGACGGCGAGTTCCTGCAACGGCTGTGGTGCTCCATCCAGCAACGCATCGAGCAGTCGGAGGCGCCGACGGTCATCTACGAGGACCTGCCGCTCATGCTGCGCGTGCTTCGCGATCTGGCGGGATTGCAGATTCGAACCCTGTGCATCGACTCGCGCGAGAATTTCGCCAGGCTGGTGGAATTCGCCCAGCAGTTCGTCCCCGATCTGGTGCCACGCATCGAACACTATCCCGGCGAACGCCCCATCTTCGAGTTTTATTCCATTGAAGAGGAGATCCAGAAGGCGCTGGATCGCAAGGTGGAGCTGAAATCCGGCGGCCACCTCATCATCGATCAAACCGAGGCGATGACCACCATCGACGTGAACACCGGCGCCTTCGTCGGCCATCGCAACCTCGAAGAAACCATCTTCAAGACCAATCTGGAGGCCTCCCATGCCATTGCCCGCCAGCTCCGCCTGCGCAATCTTGGCGGCATCATCATCGTCGATTTCATCGACATGAAGGACTCCGATCACCAGCGCCAGGTGCTGCGCGCACTGGAACGCAGCCTGGAGCGCGACCATGCCAAGATCACCGTCAGCGAAGTCACCTCGCTCGGCCTGGTGCAGATCACCCGCAAACGCACGCGCGAAAGTCTCGAACACGTGCTGTGCGAAGCCTGCCCCACCTGCCATGGCCGCGGTTCGATCAAGACCGTCGAAACCGTTTGCTATGAAATTTTCCGCGAGGTCATGCGCGAGGCGCGCCAGTTCGATGCCAGCCAGCTGCTCGTGGTTGCCGCCCGTAACGTGGTCGATCGGCTGCTCGACGAGGAGTCCGCCAGCGTTGCTGAACTCGAGGCCTTCATCAAGCGGCCAATCAGGTTCCAGGCCGAACCGCTGTACAACCCGGAACAGTTCGACGTGGTCCTGCTATAAGCATGATTGGCGTCTGCAAACGGGTTCTGTTGCACAGCCTGCATGTGCTGTGGCTGACATTCGCCACGCTCACACTGGCGCTGGCCGTTGCCGTCAGCGTGGCGCGCCTGTGGCTGAACGATCTCGACTCTCATCGCCATGAGGCCGCGGAGTGGCTGGGCCAGCAGGTGCGCCAGCCCGTGGACTTCGATCACATCCGCGTGGACTGGCACCGGTGGGTGCCGGTCGTCGAACTCACCAATGTCCGGGTGATGGACGAGGCGCGCGAGCACATCCTCACACGCTTTGAGAAGGCGCGCCTGACGGTGGATGTGCTGAAATCCATCCAGCGCAAGGAATTCATACCGGGCCACCTGACGGTCAGCGGCCTGCACCTCTCGTTGAGCCGCGGCGAGGATGACAGCATCCATATCGAGGGGATTTCCCCGCAACGCGCCGGCACTTCCTCTCTGCAACAGAATGCGCTGGCCTACTGGCTGCAAACCCAGCACCGGCTCACCATCGAGTCGGCCGCGATCACCTGGCAGGATCAGCGCGCGCTGTTGAAGCCGGTGGTGTTCGCCAATGTCACGTTGAAAATCCGCAGCGATGGCCAGCGCCGGCAACTGGAGGGCACGGCGCGATTGCCGGATCAGCCTGCGGCGCGGTTTCGCTTTCTGCTCGACGCCGAGGGTGATCTGCTGACCACCGCCTGGTCCGGGCGCCTGTATCTTGAGGCCAAACACCTTGAACCTTCATTCCTGCTGGAATACCGCCGCTGGCTGGGGCTGGAGATGCACGGTGGCGAACTTGATTTCGAAATGTGGAGCGACTGGAAAAAGGCGCGCCTCACCGACGTGGACGGCCGCTTCGACCTGACCGATGCCGGCGTGGGGACGGCGGCGAACCAGCTGCAGGTGCGGCGGGCGGCGGGCCGGCTGCTGGCCAGTCGCCAGAGCGACGAGGAATGGGTCATCGCCCTCTCCAAGCTCAACCTGGCGACGTCAAACGGCGCCTGGCCCGAGACCGGCGTCGGTCTGCGTTTGATCACCGTCGCCGGACAGGAAACGCCGGCGATCATACTCAAGACCTCTTTTCTGCGCCTGCATGATCTGCTGCCGACCATCGCCGATCTGAACGCGCTGCCCGAAGCCCTGCGTGATGTACTCAAACAATTTCAACCTGCCGCCGACCTGCGTGATCTCACCCTCGGCTATTTCCCCCAGCGCACGGGCAGCGGGCGCTTCAGCCTGCAAACCGGATTCTCGGCGCTTGGCACGACCAATCCCGCCGCGCCCTTCGGGGCCGAATCGCTGGCAGGCAGGCTGACCATGAACGCCGAGGAAGGCGTGCTGAACCTGGACAGCAGACACCTGGTGCTGCATGCGCCGCAGAAACAATACGCGCAGCCACTCTCATTGCAGCAATTGCGCGGCGAGGTGCGCTGGCGGCTTGAGGACGGCGAATGGCATTTCCAGAGCGACGGACTGAATCTTGCCGTTGCGGCATTCGTCGCGTCACTCTCCGGCGATGTCACCTGGTCGCCGGGCCATTCCCCGATGCTCAACGTGCGCGCCGGGATCGCCGGCGGCCCGGTTGACCGTGTCTGCGATTATCTGCCCGGCACGTTGTCCACCGGTGTCAGAACCTGGTTCCAGCGCGCGCTGCGCGGCGGCAGAATCAGCGAGGGGCTGGTGGTGTGGCGCGGCGCCCTGGATCGGTTTCCCTACGATGAGCACGACGGCATCTTCCAGGCCCAGCTCCATGTGATCGACGGCCACCTGCGCTACTCGGAATCCTGGCCGGAGATCGAACAGGCCACCGCGGACATCCTGTTCTCCGGGCGCTCGCTGAGCGTGCAGTTGCAGTCGGGCAGGATGCTGAACGTCGCCATGCAGCCGACCGAGGCGCATATCGACGACCTCGACGCCGAACGGCCGGAAGTCATGGTGGCCGGCATGCTGAAAGCCAGCGCGGATCAGGGCCGCGATTACCTCATGCACAGCCCGCTCCAGTCGCGGGTGAACAAGGACCTGCAATCCCTCTCCCTGACCGGCAACCTGGCGCTGGAACTGCAATTGCAGATCCCGCTGCATGAGGCGAAGGAGGTGGAATTCCAGGGGCAGTTGCACCTGGACAAGGCCACGCTGGGGGCGCCCGCGCTGAATGGGGAAATCACCGGCGCACAGGGCATCATCGCCTTCACCCATGACCATTTCAGCACTTCCAACCTGAGCGGAAAATATCTCGATCAGCCCGTGCAGGTGTCGGCCAGCGGCGATGTCGACAATGGCCGGTTGACCGCGACTTTCGATTTGTCGGGCAGGGCGGACAAAGACTTCTTCCGGGAACGCGCGCAGCAGCGCGTCCCCGAACTGGCACGCTGGTTTGAAGATTATGGGCTGTTCGACCGCATGGAGGGCGGCACGGATTGGACGCTCCATCTCGCCTTGAGCGGCCAGGATCAGATTTACACCGCCCACACCCTCGAATTCAAATCCTCCCTGCAAGGCATGGCCCTGCATCTGCCCCCGCCGCTGGGCAAGGAGGCGGACGTTGCCCTGCCGCTCTCCGTGCAGGTGGATCTGGCCGCGCCGGTGGAACGCACCGCGCATTTCACCCTGGCGGATCGCGTGCGCGGCGAACTCACGCTGGAAAACAAGCCCTCCGCCCCGCCGGTGCTGAAGCAATTGCGCATGCAGCTGGGCGGGCGCGACGTGACACCGCCAGCCGATGGCGGTGGAATATGGATCGGCGGGCAGATCGATACGCTGGCGCTGAGCCAGTGGATGGACTGGCTGCACGGCGGACAGCCGGACGGCGCGGCCGTCACCTCAAGCGCGCCGCCGCTGCCTGTCGTCGTGGACGTGGATGCCGATCACGTCGAAGTGCTGGGCCGCTGGTTCGATCAACTGCACCTGGAGGGCGGCAGCGGCGCCAATCAGTGGCTCTTCACCTTGCGCGGGGAGCAGGTCGAGGGCGATGCCGCCTTTCCATATAATATGACCACCGGCACGGCAACGGTGACGTTGAAGCGCCTGCATGTGCCGCCGCGTGGCGCCGAGACCTCCACCAGCATGACCATCCATCCCGCGCACATTCCCGCCGTCACCGCACGCTGCGAGGATCTGCGCTTCGAATCCATCAATCTCGGCCACGCCGAACTGCACACCCGCGCCACCGCCGATGGTCTGCATCTGGAAACGATGGTGTTTGATTCACCGGCCGCACACATCATCGCCGACGGCGACTGGCGCGACACGCAGGACGTGCAAACCTCCCAACTGCACATCCAGGTCGACGCCCACGAACTCGCCAAACTGATGACCATGTTCGGCTATGACGTCACCAACGTGGAGAAAGGCAAGACCCACATCGATATCAACGCCACCTGGGGCGGCTCGCCGGCGGCCTTCACTCTGGAGAAGTTGAACGGGTCCCTTACCTTGAGCGTGAAGGAAGGCCGTTTTCTGGACATCAACCCCGCCACCACCGGGCGCCTGTTCGGCCTGCTCAGCCTGCAAACCCTGCCGCGCCGCCTGCTGCTGGACTTCAACGATCTCTTCCGATCCGGCATGGGGTTCGATCAAATCAATGGCACGTTTGAACTGGACCAGGGCAACGCCTATACCAACAACCTGATGCTGGAGAGCCCCAGCGCGCACATACTGATCACCGGCCGCACCGGACTGGCCGACAAGGATTACGATCAAGTCGCCATCGTGACCCCGCAATTGACCGACACCTTCCCGGTCGCCAGCGCCCTGCTCGGTCCCGCCGGCGCCGGCGTGGGCGCGGCCCTGTTCGTCGGCAAGAAATTGTTCAAGGGATTGCCGGAGCAAATCGACTCGCTGCTCAGCAAGCAATACACCATCACCGGCAGCTGGGAGAGGCCCACCGTCGAACAGACCAGCGGATTCGGCGCCTGGACGCACTCTGACAAGGGCTGATTACTGCGGCACAACGCTCGCGCCTTGATGGAACGATTCGGCGTTGAGAATAAAATGGACGGCGATGCCGGCGGCGTAGCCGAGCGCGATCGCCCAGCTCCAGCGCAGGTGCGCCGAGAAGGTATAAACACCGCGCGCCTGTCCCATCACCGCCACCCCCGCCGCCGAACCGATCGACAGCAACGATCCGCCGACGCCCGTCGCCAGCGTCACCAGCAGCCACTGCCCCTCCGACATGCCGGGTTGCATGGTCAGCACGGCGAACATGAGCGGAATGTTGTCGATCACGGCGGACAGCACGCCCAGGCCGACGTTGGCGATGGACGGACCCAGTTGCACGTACAATGCCTGCGAAGCGAGCGCCAGATAGCCGAACGCACCCAATCCACCGACGCAGAGCAGGATGCCGTAAAAAAACATGAGTGTGTCCCATTCGGTCTGCTCCATGATCTTGTAGGTGTTGATTCCTCCATGGGCGGCCGCTCCCTGGTATCTGATTGGCGAAAACAATCCCACGGATCTCACCTGCAGAAAATAGGCGTAGACCTTGAGCAACCCCAGGCCCGTCATCATGCCCAGCACCGGCGGCAAATGCAGCAGGTGCTGCGCCAGCACCGCGAGCACGATGGTCAGGACAAACAGCGGCACCACCATCACCGCCTCGCGCCGCAATTTGATCTCCTCCCGCATCTTTTCGGGAAACGTTTTCGGAATGGCGAACGACATCAATGCGGCGGGCACCAGCCAGTTCACGAGCGACGGCAGAAACAGCGCGAAAAATCCGTCGAATGGGATGACCCCCTTTTGCCAGACCATCAAGGTGGTGATGTCTCCGAACGGGCTGAAGGCGCCGCCGGCATTGGCGGCGACCACCACATTGATGCAACCGGGAACGACGAACCGGGATTGCCTCGGCGCCACCGTCACCACCACCGCCGACATGCACAGCGCCGTGGTCAGGTTGTCAGCGAGCGGTGAAATAAGGAAGGCGAGCAGGCCCGTGATCCAGAACACGGCGCGCAGACTGAACCGCCGCCGGATCAGCCAGACGTGCAGGGCCTGGAAGATGCCGCCCTCCTGCATGGTATTGATATAGGTCATGGCCGCGAGGATGAACAAAAACAGCTCGGCGAAATCGAGCAGGTTGTGCTTGAACAATTCCTCCGCCGCTGCGCTCTCGCCCGTCTGCCGGTAGGCCAGCGCCACCAGCACCCAGACGCAGCCGGCCGCCACCATCGCCGGCGTGGATTTGCGCAGGTGCAGCGCCTCCTCCGCAATCGCGAGCACATAGGAAACGACGAATAAAATCAACGCCGTGAGTGCGGCCCAGTGTCCCGTCAGCATGGGTATGGCGTCGTGCATGACTTTCTCCGCTGTGGCAATCGCATGATATCATTGGAAAGTGGAGCTTATATTAGCGGAGTGATGCTCCGCTTCAATCATGGCGACATCCAATATTCCATTCGATCGCGCCCTGGCGTTGGAAATCAGCGCCATCCTCATTTTGAAGGCGCTGCTGCTCTTCTTCATCTGGCGGTTGTGGTTCTTCCATCCGCAGATCGAGGAAATGACCCTGCCCGCCGATCGAGTCAGTGAAAGACTTTTCACCGTACCGCCGCATCCGGACCACACCGCCCCCTGAACAGCGAACCATGCCGTCATCCGAAGCCATCGTCGACCTTTCCCGCCTGCAATTCGCGGTCACGGCCCTGTATCACTTCCTGTTCGTGCCGCTGACGCTGGGCCTGTCGTGGATCCTGGTCATCATGGAGTCCGTGTACGTCATGACCGGGAAACAGATTTACAAGGACATGACGCGGTTCTGGGGCAAGCTGTTCGGCATCAACTTCGCCATGGGCGTCACCACCGGCATTACCATGGAGTTCCAGTTCGGCACCAACTGGGCCTACTACTCGCACTACGTCGGCGACATCTTCGGCATCCCGCTCGCGGTGGAAGGACTCATGGCCTTTTTCCTGGAGTCCACCTTTGTCGGCATCTTTTTCTTCGGCTGGGATCGCCTCTCGAAGGTACAGCATCTGCTCGTCACCTTCCTGGTGGCGCTCGGCTCCAACCTCTCCGCGCTGTGGATCCTGATCGCCAACGCCTGGATGCAGAATCCGGTCGGCGCCGAGTTCAACGTCGACACCCTGCGCATGGAACTCACCAGCGTCGGCGACCTGATCTTCAACCCGGTGGCGCAGGTCAAGTTCGTGCACACGGTCGCCGCCGGCTACACCGTGGCCGCCAGCTTCGTGCTGGGCATCTCCGCGTGGTACCTGCTGCGCGGGCGCGACACCGGCTTCGCCGCCCGCTCCTTCGCGGTGGCGGCGGGGTTCGGCCTTGCCTCCGTGCTCTCGGTGATCGTGCTCGGAGATGAATCCGGCTACACCACCGGCGAGGTGCAGAAAATGAAGCTTGCCCTCATCGAGGCGGAATGGGAAACGGAACCGCCACCCGCCGGCATCACCGCCTTCGGCTTCCCCAACCAGGAAACGGAAAGCACCGACATGCGCGTCCGGATCCCCTGGCTGCTGGGATTGATTGCCACCCGATCCATCGATGAGGAGGTGGCCGGCATCAAGGAATTGCGGGCCGACAACGAGCACCGCATACGCAACGGCATCCCGGCCTACGCGGCATTGCAGAAGATCCGCGGCGGCGATCGTTCCCCCGCCACGTTGATACAGTTCAATGAGCACAAGGAGGACCTGGGCTACGCCCTGCTGCTCAAGAAATACACGCCGGAGGTGGTGAACGCGACCGGGGAGCAGATCCAGCAGGCGGCGCGGGACACGGTGCCGCGCGTGGCGCCGATGTTCTGGGCCTTCCGGATCATGGTCGGCTGCGGCTTCATCATGCTGCTCACCTTCGTGCTTGCCTTTTATTGCTGCGCCAAGCGATCGATATACAACCATCCGTCGCTCATGCGGCTTGCGATCTACACCATGCCGCTGCCGTGGATCGCGGCGGAGATGGGCTGGATCGTCGCCGAGTACGGCCGCCAGCCGTGGACCATCAGCGGCATCCTGCCGACGCGCCTCAGCGCGTCCACCGTCAGCGCGGGCGATTTGTATTTCAGCCTCGCCGGATTCATCGGCTTCTACACCTTCCTGCTCGTCATCGAAGTGATGCTGATGCTGAAGTACGCGCGCCTTGGCCCCAGTTCGCTGGCCACCGGCCGCTACCACTGGGAACGGTCCGGCGCGGTGGCCGGAGGAAACTCATGATCGAGTACGCCCTGCTCAAAATCATCTGGTGGGCACTGCTCGGTGCGTTGCTGATCGGGTTCGCGATCGCGGACGGTTTCGACATGGGCGTCGGCATGCTGCTGCCCTTCCTGGGCAGGAATGATATCGAGCGGCGCGTCATCATCAATTCGATCGGTCCAACCTGGGAGGGCAACCAGACCTGGCTCATCACAGCGGGTGGCGCCACCTTCGCCGCCTGGCCGCTGGTGTATTCAGTGTCGTTCTCGGTGTTCTACGTCGCGCTGCTGCTGACGCTGTTCGCGCTGTTCTTCCGGCCCGTCGGTTTCGACTACCGCAGCAAGCTCCCGGATCCACGCTGGCGCAACGCCTGGGACTGGGGGTTGTTCGCGGGCAGCGCGATCCCGGCGCTGGTCTTTGGCGTGGCCTTCGGCAACCTGTTCCTGGGTGTGCCCTTCAAGCTGGACGAGGAAATGCGCGTCGTTGAAAGCAGCGGCCTGTGGCAGCACCTGCGGCCCTTTGCCCTGTTAAGCGGCCTCATCTCCGTCGGCATGTTGTGCCTGCACGGCGCCGCTTATTTGCAATTGCGGACCGACGGCGCCGTCGCCAGGCGCGCGCAGCGCGTGGTTGCGTTCATGGCCCTGTTCACTCTGATCGGATTCGCCGCCGCCGGTCTGTGGCTGACGCAGATCGACGGCCAGCGTCTCGTCGGCACGGGTGATCTGAATGCGGCCCTGCTGCCGCTCCTGAAAACCGTGTCGGTAAAGCAAGGCGCCTGGCTGGCGAATTACCGCGTCCATCCCTGGATGATGCTGGCGCCCGCGATCGGCATCGCCGGCCTGCTGCTGGCCTGGTATTGCTCCGCCCGCGGATGGGCGGGCGCCGCGTTCATCTGCAGCGCCAAGGCCATCACCGGCATCATCCTGACGGCTGGGTTCAGCCTGTTTCCATTCCTGATGCCTTCATCGCTGCACCCGCCCAGCGGTCTCACCGTCTGGGACGCCTGCTCCAGCCAGCACACCTTGTTTATCATGCTCGGCGTGGTCATCGTCTTCCTGCCCATCATCCTGGCCTATACCGCGTGGGTGTACCGGGTCATGCGCGGCACGGTGACGGCGGCGCGCATCATCGAGAACACGCACACGGCATATTAGAGAGGACACCATGTGGTACTTCACCTGGATACTCGGCGTCGGCTTCGCACTGGCCTGCGGCATCATCAACGTCATGTGGCTGGAACATGAACTCTCCTTCGGCCGGGATGAGAATGAGGACAAGAAATAATCGTTCCTCCGCTGCCGGCAGCCATGCATGATCTGGAAACCCAACGTTGTCGTCGCCGCAATCATCGAGCGGGAGGGGCGTTATCTCGTCGTAGAGGAGACTGATGACGAGGGCAGGCTGGTCATCAACCAGCCGGCCGGTCACCTCGATCATGGCGAAACCCTGATCGATGCGGTGAAGCGCGAAACACTGGAGGAAACCGGCTGGCATTTCGAACCGCAGGGCATCGTCGGTTTGTACCTGCTGCCCAAGCCGGGATCAGACATCTCCTATTTTCGCGTCTGTTTTCATGGCGCCGCGCTGAAGCACGATCCTGAAAGTCCGCTGGATCACGGCATCGTGAAGGTCTGTTGGTATACCCGCGCGGAACTGCTCGAGCGGAAAAACATGTTACGCAGCGCACTGGTCATCACCTGCATCGATGACTACCAGCGTGGCCAGCGCTACCCGCTCGACATCCTGCACCACATCACCTCCCCCGATCATGTCTGTTGAGCCGGCTCGCCGCGTCATCGTCGGCCTGTCCGGCGGCGTCGATTCCGCCGTCGCCGCCCTGCTGTTGAAACAACAGGGCTGCCACGTCGAGGCGCTGTTCATGAAAAACTGGGGGGACGATGACGACGAGGAATACTGCGCCTCGCGCCAGGATTTGATCGATGCCACCGCCGTGGCGGACGTGCTCGGCATCGACATCGACCAAATCAACTTCTCCGCCGACTACCGCGAGCGCGTGTTCCGGCATTTCCTGAGCGAATATCAGGCCGGGCGCACGCCCAACCCCGACGTGCTCTGCAACGCCGAGATCAAATTCAAGAGCTTTCTCGATCACGCCCTCACCCGCGGCGCCGGCAAAATCGCGACCGGCCACTACGCGCAGGTCACGCAGCGCGACGGCCGTCATCAGCTACTCAAGGGCGCGGATGCCGGCAAGGACCAGAGTTATTTCCTCTGCCACCTGAACCAGCAACAGCTTGCAAGAACACTTTTTCCGGTGGGTAATCTGCGCAAGTCGGAGGTGCGCAAGCTCGCGAAACAGGCGGGGCTCGCGGTGCATGACAAGAAGGACAGCACCGGCATCTGCTTCATCGGCGAGCGGCCGTTCCGGGAATTCCTGAATCGCTACCTGCCGGCGCGGCCCGGCCCCATCAAAACCCCGGAGGGCGGAATCATCGGCCAGCACAACGGCGCGATGTTTTATACGCTCGGCCAGCGCGAGGGTTTGCAGATCGGCGGCGTGCGCGGCGCAAAGGAGGAACCCTGGTACGTGGTGGGCAAAGATGTCGCCTCGAATACCTTGATCGCGGCGCAGGGTCATGACCATCCCCTGTTGATGAGCCGTTCGCTCGCCGCCGTCGATCTCAACTGGATCTCCGGCGAACCGCCGCATGCACCGTTCAAATGCACCGCCAAGACCCGCTACCGTCAGCCGGATCAGCCGTGCACCATTCTGGAAATCAAAGGAAATGGCTGCCGGGTTGAATTCGATGCCGGGCAACGCGCCGTCACCCCCGGTCAGACCGTCGTGTTTTATGACGGTCAGGTCTGCCTCGGCGGCGGCACCATTCTGTCCACCACCAACAGCCTCAAAAGCTAGCCTCATCTCCCGCAACAAATCTTCATAACTTGCCATTCGCCCTGAGGTATCGAAGGGCGAACAATCGCCGTTCGTGGTTCGATACCTCACCACGAACGGCAAGTATTTTTTGGGCATCAAAAGGGAATACACGCGCGAATTACTTGTATAATATGCGCCCCTTGAAATTAACAGGCGGGATTTTTCGGAGAACGGTTATGAGCGACAGTTTCAAGACTCGCGCCACGCTTAAAGTGGGCGGCAAGGAATACCAGTATTTCAACCTCAAGGCCCTGGAGGAAAAACTCAAGGGCAGGTTCAAGCTGGCCCGCCTGCCCTACTCCTACAAGATTCTGCTGGAGAACCTGCTGCGCCATGAGGACGGCGAGAACACGACGAAAGACGACATCGAGGCGCTGGCCACCGCGGACCTCAAGAAGCTGCCCGCCAAGGACATCAACTTCACGCCCGCGCGCGTGATCCTCCAGGACTTCACCGGCGTGCCCTGCGTGGTCGATCTCGCCGCCATGCGCGACGCCATCAAGACCCTCGGCGGCAAGGCCGCGCAGGTCAACCCGCTGTGCCCGGTGGAGCTGGTCATCGATCACTCCGTGATGGTCGATCATTACGGCTCCCGGGATGCGCTCGATCTCAACGCCAAAATAGAATTCGACCGCAACGGCGAGCGCTACGCCTTTCTGCGCTGGGGCCAGGAGGCGCTGAAAAACTTCAAGGCGGTGCCGCCGGACACCGGCATCGTGCACCAGGTCAACATCGAATTCCTCGCCCGCACCGTGTTCGAGAAGGACGGCCTGCTCTATCCCGACACCTGCTTCGGCACCGATTCGCACACCACCATGGTCAACGGCATCGGCGTGCTCGGCTGGGGCGTGGGCGGCATCGAGGCCGAGGCCGCGATGCTGGGCCAGCCCTCGTCCATGCTCATGCCGGAGGTGATCGGCGTGCGTATCACCGGTAAGCTCGCCGAAGGCGCGACCGCGACCGACCTCGTGCTCACCGCCACCGAGATGCTGCGCAAGCGCGGCGTGGTGGAAAAATTCGTCGAGTTCTTCGGCCCCGGCCTCGCCAGCCTCGCCACCGCCGATCGCACCACCGTCGCCAACATGGCGCCGGAATACGGCGCCACCTGCGGCATCTTCCCCATCGACGGGGAGACGCTCAACTACCTGCACCTCACCGGCCGCAGCGAGGATCAGGTCGCCGTCGTCAAGGCCTACGCCCAGGCGCAGGGCATGTGGTGGACGCCCGACGCGCCGGAGGCGGAATACACCGACGTGCTGCATCTCGATCTCGGCACGATCAAGCCCTCGCTCGCCGGCCCCAAACGGCCGCAGGACCGCGTGCTGCTCGAAGACGTCAAGGCCAACTTCCGCAAGGCCTTCGAGGCCGAGCAGAAGCTGCGCCCCTCCGCCGGCCCGGTGGAAGTCACCGACCGCGGCCAGGTCTTCACGCTCAAGGACGGCGCGGTCGTGATCGCGGCAATCACCTCCTGCACCAACACCTCCAATCCCTCGGTGCTGATCGGCGCCGGCCTGCTGGCGCGCAAGGCGCGCAAACTTGGCCTGACGAGCCAGCCGTGGGTCAAGACCTCGCTCGCCCCCGGCTCCAAGGTCGTCACCGAATACTTGAAGAAGGCCGGCCTGCTCGAGGACCTGGAGGCGCTCGGCTTCAACCTCGTCGGCTACGGCTGCACCACCTGCATCGGCAACTCCGGCCCGCTCAACGAACCGATCGGCAAGGCGATCCAGGAAAACAAGCTCTCCGTCTCCGCCGTGCTGTCCGGCAACCGCAACTTCGAGGGCCGCGTGCATCAGGACGTGCGCATGAACTACCTCGCCTCGCCGCCGCTGGTCGTCGCCTTTGCGATCGCCGGCAGCACCGACATCGACCTCACCAAGGACCCGATCGGCCAGGACCAGAAAGGCAATGATGTTTATCTTGAGGACATCTGGCCAAGCTCGAAGGAAATCCAGGACGCCGTCGCCCAAGCCGTCACCGCCGGGCTGTTCAAGTCCACTTATGCCGACGTGTACAAGGGCGACGCGCGCTGGCAGTCGATCAAGGTGGGCAAGTCCGAGACCTACAGCTGGGATGCAAAATCCACCTACGTGCAGAACCCGCCCTACTTCGCCGGCATGACCCGGACGCCGCCGGGCATCAGGCCCATCAAGGGCGCACGCGCGCTGGCGGTGCTGGGCGATTCCATCACCACCGACCACATCTCGCCCGCGGGCGACATCAAGAAGGACTCGCCCGCCGGCAAGTACCTGATCGATCACGGCGTCGAAAAGAAGGACTTCAACTCCTACGGCTCGCGCCGCGGCAATCACGAAGTGATGATGCGCGGCACCTTCGCCAACACCCGCATCAAGAACGCGATGACGCCGGGCGTCGAGGGCGGCGTATCGAAACATTTGAACGGCGCCACCGGCCCGGTCGAGCCGATCTACGACGTCGCCATGAAGTACCACAAGGAAGGCACGCCGCTGGTCGTCTTGGCCGGCAAGGAATACGGCACCGGCTCCTCGCGCGACTGGGCGGCCAAGGGCACCATCCTGCTCGGCGTCAAGGCGGTGATCTCGGAGAGCTTCGAGCGCATCCACCGAGCCAATCTCGTCGGCATGGGCGTGCTGCCGCTCAATTTCATGGACGGCCAGAACGCCGCGTCGCTCGGACTCGACGGCACTGAAGTGTTCGACTTCGACGGCATCAAGGAAGGCGCGAGCGAAGTCACCGTCAACGCGAAGAAGGAGGACGGCAAGACCGTCAGCTTCAAGGCCAGGGTGCGGATCAACACGCCGAAGGAGTGGGAATACTACGCCCACGGCGGCGTGCTCCAGTACATGCTCCGCCAGATGGCCGCGGTATAATCAAGGCTGTTCACCCTGAGCCCGTCGAAGGATAACGACAATTTTCCCCTCTCCCCTTGCGGGGAGATCTATCCTGAGTCTGTCGAAGGAGGGCCAGGGTAAGGGGGCTGTCACCCCGGCAAAAGGCCGGATCAAGTAAAAAGCCTCAAGGGGCCACCAGGCCCCTTTGCTTTTTTTGCAATTTGCGCGCATTTGGCTTCCTTGCCTCCGTTGCTCAATTCTGTCACCGTTAACGCAATGATTTGTGTTTCCTGTCGACAGGAAAACGGCCTCAATGACTGTGAAAACCGCCTCGTTGGTGCTGGGCAGCGGCGGTGCGCGTGGACTCGCGCACATCGGCGTCATCGACTGCATTAAAAACATGGGGCTGGACATCCGCTGCGTTGCCGGCTCCTCCATGGGCGCGCTCATCGGCGGCATCTACGCCGCCGGCAAGCTTGACGTTTACCGCAACTGGGTTTGCGCGCTGACACGCGGCGATGTGCTGCGCCTGCTCGATTTCTCCTTCGCATGGAGCGGCCTGTTCAAGGGCGAACGCATCATCGGTCTGCTCCGGCAGCTTATCGGTGAATGCAACATCGAGGACTTGCCGATCCCCTACACCGCGGTAGCAACCGATCTCGCAACGGGCAGGGAGTTCTGGTTCACGCGCGGACCTTTGTTCAACGCCATCCGCGCTTCGATGGCCCTACCGACTATTTTCACACCCTATGAGCATGAGGGCCGGAAGCTCGTCGACGGTGGACTTTCCAATCCGGTGCCGATTGCGCCGACGCGCTCGATCCTCAGCGACATCACCATTGCCGTCGATCTGGGTGGCAGGCAGGAAACCGCCATTGAAACGGCCGCCTGTCCGCCTGAGCCGGAAAACACCTTCGAGCAATATCGGCGCGCGGTAGTGAAATTCGTGAACGAACTTCACCCTACCGCCTCCGACAATGCGCCGAGGACGCTGGGATTGTTCGAGGTGGTCAACAGTGCGCTTGAGATGATGCAGGGCACGGTGGCGCGCTTGAAGCTCGCCGCTGATATGCCGGACGCGTTGATTGAGATCCCGAAGAACGCTTGCGGCACCATGGATTTCTATCGTGCCCGTGAGATGATCGCACTGGGTTACAGAAAAGCGTCTGAAGTGTTCGCCGAACGGTCGGATTCGCAGTAACGGAATTCCTCGACGCCTACTGCAACATGCTACAGTATACGTTGAGACAAATGGCCGCGTCTCGGGCGATACATCTATAATACGCATGACTCAATCGAAGCTCTTGTCTTTGCTTTGCAAGTCCCTTGTGACTTTTGCGTTCGGGATGGGAGTGCTGTTAGGCGCCCAGGCCGCTTTCGCAGACTCGTCCACGCCCAACGGAGCGGACATGGCGCAGGTGAAGCAGGAATTGCAGAAGGCCTATGAAATCGACATCGCCCAGATGTCAGCGCCACCGTCAGGCGAGAACACGCCGGCCGGCAAGGACCCGGTCGACATAGCTGCGGAACACCATCTGCTGTCGAGCAAACTGCACAAACACCTCGGCAATATCGGCGGGCTGGACTTCGATATCTTTCTGAACGCGCAGGATTGGGACAAGAAATGGACTGCTCAAGTCGGCGAACCGGCCCGTAAAGGCAAGAATCGTTATGAGATCCCGGTCAGCCTCAATCGCGATGGCAAAATCTGCACTGCCACCTGGCAGTTCGTGCGAGAACAGGGCGCGTGGGTCGCTGACGACATCCGCTACGAGGAACCCGGAGAGAAGACGTTCACACTCAATTCGCTGCAAGAAGGCGATTGATTCTGTAAATAAGCCACCCTCTCCCTTGCTCCCGCCCCCCCCTCAAGGGAGAGGGTTTAGACGAGAAGAAGATTTTCCCCTCTCTCCCCTCGAGGGAGACCTGTCCTGAGCTGTCGAAAGAGGGCCGGGGTGAGAGACCGTCATCCCGGCAAAACCGGTACCCGGCGAAAAATCACAAGGGGTTATCAGGCCCCTTGTTTTTTAATGCACAGCAGACAAACTCGCGGCAGTTTTGCTACGCGGCCAGGAACGGATAATCGGTGTACCCATCGCTGCCGCCGCCATAAAGACGCGCGGTATTTAGCGCGTTGAGCGGCGCCTTGCGCGTGAATCGCTCCACCAGATCGGGATTGGCGATGTACAGGCGCCCGAACACGACGGCGTCCGCCGCGCCGCTGGCGATTGCCGCCTCGCCGGTCTCCTGGGTATGGCTGCCGTTCGTCATCAGCACGCCCTTGAACCGCTCGCGCGCGACGCGCAGGATCGCCCGCTCGCGCGGCAGCTTGTGATCCTCGTGCCGCACTTCGAGGAAGGCGATACGGCGACGGCTCAGCTGGTCCGCGACGTGCGCCACCAGCGCCTCCGGCTGGCTGTCCAACATGTCGTTGAACAGCACCAGTGGCGAGATGCGCACCGCCACACGCCCCGCGCCCCACACCTCGATTGCGGCGTCAGTGACTTCCAGCAGGAAGTGCGCGCGGTTTTCGATGCTGCCGCCGTAGGCGTCGGTGCGCTCGTTCACTCCATCACGCAGGAACGTGTCGATGAGATAGCCGTGCGCACCGTGGACCTGTACGCCGTCGAAACCCGCCGCCCTGGCGTTGCGGGCGGCGTCGCGGAACATCCCGACATACCGGGAAATTTCATCGGTGCGAAGCGCCCGCGGCGTTTCGTAAGGCTTTTCACCTTCCGGCGTTTGCGTGGTCAGGTCGCGG
>DATJVC010000019.1 GCA_035501935.1 Gammaproteobacteria bacterium
TCTCTGAATAGCAGGGCTTGATTGATAAAAGGTGCGATCTCTACCGATCTGGTTCTTGAATCATCTTCTATCATCCCAAATTGCTCCTCTAACACTTGTTGAAGAGCTGGCGGATGTACTAGATGCTTAAGATATGCTGCATGCGCCGTTACCGAATCCATACTCGTTTCGGTCACAAGATAACGATTAAACATTATTTGCATTCGCATATAATATATAATCTAGCTGTGTAAACGCCTTACAGCGAGTCTTCTTATCTCCCGTTATCTCCCGGCCATGTTATTAATTCATATAACTAGAGAAAGTCGTTGAGATGTTATGGTTCATGGAACTTAATGGCTACAAGGTGGCTAAATTTTTCAAGAAACTCATCTGTGTTAAAGAAAATGGTCTAGCTTTTTCATTCAATACTATAACTGGGCGCAGGTTCAATCCATGCTCACCTCCAGATCCTGCTGAATATCAAAACTTATTGAGCGACTGACCAACCGGAATCCAGTTTGACGAACCGCATCTTGCTCTCCTTCTTCGTCTCGCCGACCACGGGTACTTTGGTAGTGACCTCCACGTCGCAGAGATAGCCGCCGCCGTCCTTGCTGCAACCGATTTTGTTGACCGCGACGATTTCAACCTTGCCCGCATCGCCAAAGAGCGAGGAAGTCAATTTGTTGGTGTCGGTGAGCGAGGCTTCGATCGCCGCCTTGATGTCGCCTTCGCTGGGCGGGAGGGAACAGGCGGTGAGGAATGCGCTGAAAAAAATAAGTGCGTACTTCGATACCTCAGTACGAACGGTTTTTATATTTGGGACAGGCCTCGGGGCGAACGGGATTCTTGAATGGTGTTCGCTCCCTTCGACGGGCTCAGGGCGAACGGGATTTATATAGCGGGCAATCATCAGGCGACCTCCTGAGACATTTTTTCCGTGGTGGCGGACAGGCGGTGGATTAGGGTGCGCAGGAAGACCTTGAGGAAGCGCACCTGGCAGTGCAGCGACACCTGGCCGATGACGGTGGAATTCACCTTGAGCATTTCGGCGTGGCCGTTGGCGACGATGGTGGCGGTGCGCTTGGTGCGCGCGAGGTAGCCCATCTCGCCGAAGCAGTCGCCCTTCGCCAGCTTGCGCAGGTTTTTCTTGCCCTTGCGCACCGTGACCTCGCCGTCGACGATGATGTAGAAGGAATCGTCCATCTCGCCCTCGACGATGATCTTCTGGCCGTCCTCGTACTTCTGCCAGGAGCCGGCGCGAACGATTTCCCATATTTCGGCGTCCGGAAAGCCCTCGAAGAATGCGAGGCCCTTGACCATGATGAACCGCTCCTCGGCGGAGATTTCCTCGCGCGGCTGCTCCAGCAGGTGCTCGAAGGCGCGGCTCAGATCGGAGGCCAGATCGAGGCCCATGCCGTAACGGTCGGTGGTTTTCTTGGCCAGCAGCTTGCGCATGATGCGCTCCAGTTCATCCGGAACGTCGCTGCGGAACTCCTTCATCGGCGGCGGCTCCTCGTTCAGGATGCGCTGCACCAGTCGCGAGAAGTTTTCCGCCGCGAAGGGATGCTTGCCGGTCAGCAGTTCGTACATGACGACGCCGAGCGAGAACAGATCGGTCTGGTTGGTGAGCGTGTTTTCCTGGATCTGCTCCGGCGACATGTAACGCGGCGAGCCCACCATACCCATCGGCATGGTCTCGGTGGAATCCAGCTTGTTGATGTAGGCGATGCTGAAGTCGCCGATTTTGACGTCGAGGTCCCCGGTGATGAGGATGTTGGTGGGCTTGATGTCGCGGTGTATGACGCCCTCCTTGTGCGCGAAGTCGAGCGCCCTGCCGCACTTGAAAATAATCTCCACGACCTTCTCGATCGGCAGCAGCGAGTCCGATTTGCAATAGGTCTTGAGTGTGTTGCCGCCCTCCACGTACTCCATGACGATGTAACACACCTCGCCTTCCACGCCGGCGTCGAAGATGCTGATGATGTTGGGATGGGTCACGCGGCCGGCGGTGTGCGCCTCGTTGAAGAACATCTTGCGGTAACGTTCGCCGGACTCCTCGTCCTTGAGTTGTTCGGCGTGCGCGACCTTGATGGCGACCGGCCGGTCGACGTAGGGGTCATGTCCCAGGAAAACGGTCCCCATGCTGCCGCGATTTATTTCGCGGTACACACTGTACTTGCCGAGCTTGTTTGGAACCCCGGTTTCAGTCATGGCATTGCAACATTTTTTAGGGTTTCCCGTCAGCGTATTGATCCGCCGCAGGTTTATTTTGCAAGCAATATACTCTCATCGATGGATGCTGCGCCAGCACAAGATCTATCCTCAGTCTAACAGTGACTTGGAATCATGCGCCGCACAATTTTGCTGCACAATTTTTGTTGAGATCGCTTGCGGGCAGTGACAAACTAACCGGCATAAATACTCACTCAGCGGGGAGCAGCCCCGGGAGGATAAAACGATGATCACGGTCCAGCATTTGTTGCAGGAAAAGGGCTCTTCGGTCTGGTCGATTGGGCCCGAGGCCACTGTGTACGAGGCAGTGGCGACGATGGCGGACAAGGGAATCGGCGCACTGCTGGTCATGGAGTGGAACCGCCTGATGGGTATCATTTCCGAGCGCGACTATACCCGCAAGATTGTGCTCAAGGAGCGCTCATCGAAGGACACCAGGGTCAAGGACATCATGACGACCAACGTGATGCACGTGACCCCCGATGAATCCGTCGACAATTGCATGCTGCTGATGGCCCGGCACCGGTTCCGGCACCTGCCGGTGGTCGACGGCGATCGCGTGGTGGGCATGCTGTCGATCAGGGACATCATGAACAGCGTCATCGCCGAGAAGCAACTGCTCATCGAGCAGCTCGAAAATTACATCGCCGGCGCGGCCTGACCTGCTTTTGGCAGGTTAAACCGGTATCTCTGAAGTTCTCCAAACATCGTGGGTGGGCGAATGCCCATCCACGATGCATAATGTCCTCATGCCGCCTGACCGCCGTCGTTTCGCCGCATGAATTCCGTGGAGACCACCGCCGCCTGGCGGGCGCTCGAGTCGCATCACCGCCGGATTGCCGGCCTGCATCTGCGGCAACTGTTCGCCGATGACCCCAAGCGCTTCGAGCGATTCAGCCTCTCCAGCGGCGATCTGTTTCTCGATTACTCCAAGAATCGCATCACCGCGGAGACGATGCCGCTGCTTCTGGCGCTGGCCCGCGAGCGCCGCGTCGAGGAGGCCGCGGCGGCGATGTTCCGCGGCGACAAAATCAACGTCAGCGAAGATCGCGCGGCGCTGCACACCGCCCTGCGCAGCCGCGACAGGACGCCGCTGACGGTCGACGGCGTGGACATCCGCGCCGCCGTGGCGCGTGAACTGAAGCGTCTGTGCCGCTGGGCCGACGAGGTCATCCACGGCGATCGGCGCGGGCTCCAGGACACGCGCATCAAGGACGTCGTCAACCTCGGCATCGGCGGCTCGCATCTCGGCCCGCTCATGGCCGCCGGGGCATTGCGGCCGTACCAGCGCACGGGCCTCTCGGCGCACTTTGTCGCCAATGCCGATCCCGCCGATCTGGCGCAGACGCTGGAGGGGCTCGACCCCGCGGCCACGCTTTTCATCGTCACGTCCAAGACCTTCATCACGCAGGAGACTTTCGCCAACGCGGAACGTGCGCGGCAATGGTTGAAGCAGAAGCTTTCCGGCGGCAACCCGGCGCGCCACTTCGCCGCCGTGACCGCGAATGCGTCGGCGGCGCTGGATTTCGGCGTGCCCGCGGAGTCGGTGTTCGAGATGTGGGACTGGGTGGGCGGGCGGTATTCGCTGTGGTCGGCGGTGGGGCTGCCGCTGATGCTGACCATCGGGCCGGAGCATTTCGCCGGGCTGCTGGAAGGCGCCTGCCTCATGGACCAGCATTTCCGCTCGGCGCCGCTGGAGAAAAACATGCCGGTGATCCTGGGGCTGCTCGGCATCTGGTACCACAATTTCTTCGGGGCGGAGACGCATGCGGTGCTGCCCTACGAGGAAAATCTGAAACACCTGCCGGCCTATCTTCAGCAGCTGGACATGGAGAGCAACGGCAAGCGCGTGACCCGCGACGGCCGGCCGATTTCCGTCACCACCGGCCCCATCCTCTGGGGCGGCGC
The DNA here is from genome assembly GCA_035501935.1 of Gammaproteobacteria bacterium. NCBI lineage: Bacteria > Pseudomonadati > Pseudomonadota > Gammaproteobacteria > Gammaproteobacteria bacterium. The sequence continues at coordinate 4,126 of DATJVC010000019.1, forward strand.
CGGCACCAACTCCCAGCATGCCTTCATGCAATTGCTGCATCAGGGCGGGCGCTTGATCCCGCTGGATTTCCTCCTCGGCAAACGCGGGCATTACGCGCCCGCGAAACAACAGCAGATGCTGATCGCGCACTGCCTGGCGCAGGCGGAGGCGCTCATGCGCGGCCGCACGGCGGAGGAAACCGGGGCCGAGATGCGCGGCGCGGGCGTGCCGGAGGGCCGCCGCCGCGCGCTCGCGCCGCATCGCGTCTTCCCCGGCAACAATCCCAGCAATATGCTGCTCTACTCGAAACTCACGCCGCGCGTGCTGGGCCAGATCATCGCGCTGTACGAGCACAAGGTTTTCGTGCAGGCCGCGGTGTGGGGGAACAATCCCTTCGATCAATGGGGCGTGGAACTGGGCAAGCAACTGGCGGGGACAATTTTGAAGGAACTGCAAGGCGGACCGCCTTCCGATCACGACGCCTCCACCCAGGGCCTGCTGGCCCGCCTGCGCGGCAAATCCGACAAATAATGCGCTTTAACTACTGGCGACCAGCTTGGCGGTGGTAATCGACAGGCGCTTGATGACGGTCTTCAGAAACACCTGGTGAAAGTGCAACTGGGTGTCCTTGGATAATTGCTCCATCAGCATGGCGTTGATCTTGAGGACGCCCACCGGGCTGCTGGCGGTGATGGTGGCGGAGCGGCGGGTCTTGTTGAGATAGCCCATCTCGCCGAAGCATTCGCCGGCGGTCAGGCTGCCCACCACCGTCGCGCCCTTCTTCACCGCGACGGCGCCGTGGACCAGCACGTAAAACCAGTCCCCCATCTCGCCTTCGGTGATGACGTTGTGACCCTGCGGGTGTTCCTCCCAGACGACGGCGCGGACAAGTTCCTTCAGCTCCGGGTCGGGCAGGCCGGCGAAAAACTCCAGCGCCCGCACCTCGTCGAACTGCACCTGCGGGGAAATGGGCTGCGTCGCCTCCAGGTGGGAGAACAGGCGGCTCAGATCCGCCGCCATCGCCAGGCCGGACTGGTAGCGATGGCGCAGGTCCTTGTTCAGACTTTTGGCGATGATGTGTTCGAGTTCCTCCGGCAGGTCCTGGCGCACCTCCCACAGCGGCGTGTGTTCCTCGTTGACGATCTGAAAGACCAGCTTGGAAAAACTGTCGCCGCCGAAGGGATGGCGGCCGGTCAGCATTTCGTACATGACGATGCCGAGCGAAAACAGATCGGCCTGGTTGTTGACGGTCTCCTCCTGGATCTGCTCCGGCGACATGTAGCGCGGCGAACCCACGAACCCCGTGGCCAGGGCCAGGTTCTCATCGGCGCGGTTGACATGGGCGATGCTGAAATCCGCCACCTTGACGTCCTTGTCGCGGGTCAGCAGCAGATTGGACGGCTTGATGTCGCGATGCACCACGTCCTGGCTGTGGGCATAATCCAGCGCCTTGGCGCACTTGAAAATGATCTCGGCGACCCTGGGCAGCGGCAGGAGATTATTGGCCTGCGTGTGGGTCTTGACCGTGTCGGCGCCTTCGATCAATTCCATCACGATGTAACAGGTGTCGCCCTCGACGCCGGCGTCGAAGATGTGGAGGATGTTCGGGTGCTGCAGCTTGCCGGCGGTGTGCGCCTCGTTGAAAAACATCTTGCGGTAGCGATCCCCCGATTCCTTGTCCTTCAGAAAATCGGCAATCGCCACCTTGATGGCCACCGGCCGGTCGATGTACGGATCGTAACCGCGGTAGACGATGCCCATGCTGCCCTTGCCGATCGGCTCGATGACATCGTATTTTCCCAACCGCTTTGGAACCTGGGTCGCCATGGGGACACGGACGTGAAAGGATGCGCCCATGTTACTGAAATTAAATCGAGTATGACAGGGCGGGCCACCAGCGCTGATCCGGTATAATTCACGGGTGTCCAAGGCATTGTTCGAAAAAATCGGGCCGCCGCTTCTGCTGCTGATCGTGGTTTCAGCCGCTGGCGCCTTCTTCGTTTTCCGCCCGCCGGCGCCGGCCACGAACGAAATCGAGGGACTGTTATGGCCGCCCGGCGATCCCCTGCCGGATTTCGTCCTGCGCACCCAGCGCGGCGACACATTCGGCGCCGACAACCTGAAGGGCCGCTGGTCATGGATGTTCTTCGGCTACACCGAGTGCGCCGACATTTGTCCCACGACGCTGCGCGCGATGAACCGGGTCGCGGACAAGATGACCGGAGACCCGCAGACGCAGTTTATTTTTGTCTCCATCGATCCCGATCACGACAGCCCGGAGCAGATGCGGCGCTATCTCGATACCATGGCGCCCAAAGTGATCGGCTTGAGCGGCAGCGCCGATGAAATATCGCGGCTCGCGCGCAAGCTGGGGATCGCGCACGCACCCGCGACCAATCCCGCCGGCGGCATCGAACACACCGCCGCCATCCTGCTGATCGATCCGCGGGCCCGGCGCGTGGGCATCTTCACGCCGCCGCATGACGCCGGGACGCTGATCAAGCGGTTTGACGCCATACGCCGGTTTGTCGCCGCATCCCGATGACGTCGCAGCAGACGTATCTGGCGGCGGCATTGCTGGGCCTGGCGTGGGGCATGCCGGTCCAAGCGGCGGACATCAAGGTTCACGAGGCATGGATAGATCCGGGCCCGCCGGAAACTTCGGCGCCCGCCGCTTATCTCGATATCGAGAACAGCGGCGGATCGCCCCATTCCGTGACTCTGCGCGCGGCGGTGGCTGAAAGCGTCGCGATCTACCATGCCCGTTACGGCGCCAACTCGGCCATACTCGAGCGCGTGCCCAAACTGGAACTGCCGCCGCACACCCGCCTGCGTTTTCAAGACCAGGACATGCTCGCCATGCTCTACGGCTTGAACCATCCGTTGCAGCAGCATGAAAAAATAAACCTGCAACTGGATGTGGATGACGGCCAGCATTTGACCGTGCCGGCGGAGGTCAGGGCCGCCGCCCCCGCCGCCAGGCCATGAATCTTGTGGTACGACAGGATATGGAATCCGCGGCCACGGCGCGTGAACGGCGCCGGCTCGCGTTCCTGCATGCCCTGCCGCATCATGCCCTGTCCCGGCTCGTGCGCGTCCTTGCCCGCTGCCGCGCGCGGTGGCTGGCGCGGCCGCTCATCCGTCATTTCTGCCGTCACTTTCACGTCAATCTCGCGGAGGCGGCGATCAGCGATGTCCGCGGCTACGCCTGCTTCAACGATTTCTTCACGCGCGCGCTCAAACCCGGCGCGCGCACCTGGCCGCCGGATCCGGAAATCATCGGCTGCCCCGTGGACGGCGCCATCAGCGAGATCGGCGTGCTCGACGGCGGGCTTTTGATCCAGGCCAAAAACCGCGTCTATACCTTGAGCGACCTGCTGGCCGGCGATGACGGCCGGGCGCGCCCCTATCACGGCGGCGCGTTCGTCACGCTGTACCTCTCGCCGCGCGATTATCACCGCATCCACATGCCGGTGGACGGCGTTCTGGAACGCATGGCGTACGTGCCGGGACGGCTGTTTCCCGTCAACGCGCCCGCGGCCCGCAATGTGCCCAATCTGTTCGCGCGCAACGAACGCATCATCTGCCATTTCAACACCGCCCTGGGTCCCATGGCCGTGATCCTGGTCGGCGCCCTCCTCGTCGGCGGCATGCAAACGGTCTGGGCGGGCGAGGTGACGCCGGCGCGGAACCGCCGCGTCACCTCGTGGAATTACGCCGGAAAAAATCCGCGGCTCGCGCGCGGCGACGAACTGGGCCGCTTCAACATGGGCTCGACCGTCATCCTGCTGTTCGGCCAGGATCGTGTGCGCTGGCTGGGCTCGTTGCTTGCCGGCGATCGGGTGTGTCTGGGGGAACCGCTGACCGGACGTTGATTCAGGGCCCGGTGTGGCGTTTGAATTCGAGCCGATAGATGAATCCCGGCAACGCAAACACCATGAACAGGAAAAAAGTGACCACGTAAAACTCCCAGCCCTGGGCGTACAACCCGCCGGTCATCTTGCGTTCAACACCCAGGGCCACGGCGCCGGCCAGCCCGTAATAAATCAGCCATTCCAGCAGACAGACCGCCAGCGTCTTCGCGCCACGCCCGAGCTGGAACACCAGCAGAAACCGCGCGGTGAGCCACGGCAGGTTGGCCAGCACCAGACTCGTAAACACAACCGCGGCCACCGCCCAGCCCATCAGTCATCAGATGCCGGTGGCGCGCAGGCAGGTGGACATCAGCAGACCCGGCATCACGCCGATCGCGAGGATCGCGAGGCCATTCACGCTCAAGGCGAGGCGCAAATCGCCGTCCGTCGCCAGCGGCCTGGCCGTCCCGCCGGCGTCGAAATACATCAGCCGTACGATGCGCAGATAATAGTAGGCGCCGATCACCGAGAAAAACACCGCGAGCCCGGCCACGACGACGTGCCCCGAATGGATCAGTTCCTTGATCACGAACCACTTGGCCCAGAAGCCGGCGAATGGCGGCACGCCGGCGAGCGAGAAAAACAGGATCAGCGCCACCAGCGCGAACCACGGGCTGCGACTGCCCAGGCCGGTGAATTCGTCCAACCGATCCGTCTCCGGCCCGGCCCCCGCCAGCAGAATGACCACGCCGAAGGCGCCGAGGCTCATGAGCGCGTACACGATGGAATAGAACATGGCGCCGGCATAGCCCGCCGGCGAGGCGGCCAGCACGCCGAGCAGCAGGAAGCCCATGTGGGCGATGGTGGAATAGGCCAGCATGCGCTTGATGTCGGACTGCGCGATGGCGACGAGGTTGCCGAGCGCCATGGAGGCCACCGCCAGCACGATCAGGATCGGCGACCATTGCGCCGCGCTCGCGCCCAGGCCCATCGCCAGGAGCCGCATGGCCATCGCAAAGGCCGCCAGCTTCGGCGCGGTGGAGACCAGCAGCGTCACCGGCGTGGCCGCGCCCTGATAGACGTCCGGCACCCACATGTGAAAGGGCACGGCGCCCAGCTTGAACGCGACGCCGGCGATGATGAGTACGAGCGCCAGCACCCAGACCGGACCGCCGGTCTGCGCGGCCGTCAGCGTTCGCGCCAGCGTGCCGAGATCGAGCGTGCCGGTGACGCCATAGACGAGCGACATGCCGTACAGCAGCATGCCGGAGGCCAGCGCCCCCAGCACGAAGTATTTCATGGCCGCCTCGGTCGTGGCGGGCGCGTCGCGGTGCAGCGCCACCAGCGCGTACAACGACAGCGACAGCAGTTCCAGGCCCAGATACACCATCAGCAGGTTGCCGGCGGAGATCAGCACCAGCGCGCCGAGCGCGACCATCAGCACGAGGGCGAAGTATTCCCCCGACAGCCATCGCCGCGGGCGCAGATATTCGCGGCCATAGATGAGCGCGACGATCACCAGCATCAGCACGAAGCATTTCAGCACCACCGCCAGCGGATCGATCACCACCATTCCGAAGAACCAGCGCAGACCCACCACGCGGGGCAGCACGAGGGCGCAACAACACAGCGCCAGCAGCAGGCCCGTCTGCGCCAGCCAATAGGCCAGCGCATGCTCCCTGTCACGGAGGTATGAATCCACCAGCAGCACCAGACAGGCCGTCAGCAGCACCACGATCTCCGGCGAGGCGGCAAGAAACGCATAGAAGTACACGTTCATGGCGACGCCACCTGGATCGGGCTCACCTGCGCGACCAGCGCCTGCAGGCTCGCCTGCATGGTATGGGTCAGCGGCGCCGGCCACAGCCCCAGACCCAGCACCATGACCGCCAGCACGCCGAGTACGAATCCCTCGCGCAGCCCGATGTCTTTCAGCGCGGCGACGTGATCATTGGCGATGCCGCCGAAGATGACGCGCTTCACCATCCACAGGGTGTAGGCCGCGCCCAAAATCAGCGTGGTCGCGGCAAAAAAACTGTACCAGAAGCCCGCGTGCATGGCCGCCAGAATGACCATGAATTCGCCGACGAAACCGGAGGTGCCCGGCAGTCCGCAATTGGCCATGGCGAACAACGTCATCAGCGCGGCGAACGCCGGCATGGTGTTGGCCACGCCGCCGTAGTCGCGGATTTCGCGGCTGTGCATGCGGTCGTAGAGCACGCCGACGCAGAGGAACAGCGCGCCGGAGACGAAACCGTGCGAGATCATCTGCACCACCGCCCCGGAGAGGCCCAGCAATTCCATGTTGCCGTAGCCGCCATGCGCCGGCGTCGGGAAGATTAGGAAGAAGCCGAGCGTGACGAAGCCCATGTGCGATATGGAGGAGTAGGCGATGAGCTTCTTCATATCCTGCTGCACCAGCGCCACGAAACCGATATAGACCACGGCGATCAGTGACAGCAGCATCATCGGCACCGCGAAGAAGCGGCACGCGTCCGGCAGGATTGGCAGGCTGAAGCGCAGGAAACCATAGGCGCCCATCTTCAGCATGATGGCGGCGAGGATCACCGAGCCGCCGGTCGGCGCCTCGACGTGCGCGTCCGGCAGCCAGGTGTGCACCGGCCACATCGGCACCTTGACGGCGAAGGCCAGCAGGAAGCCCAGGAACAGCCACTGCTGCGCGGCCAGACCGGGCCGCAGGTGCTGCAACTGCGCCAGATCGAAGCTGCCGCCCTTGGCGTACAGATACAGGAGGCCGACCAGCATGAACACAGAGCCGAGAAAGGTGTACAAAAAGAATTTCACCGCCGCATACACGCGCCGCTTGCCGCCCCAGATGCCGATGATCAGGAACATCGGGATCAGCATGGCCTCCCAGAACACGTAGAACAGGATCACGTCGCGCGCCGCGAAGACGCCGATCATCGTGCCTTCAAGGATGAGAAACGCGGCCATGTAATGGGCCACGCGATCCGTGATCACCTCCCAGCCGGCCACGACCACGAGCACGGTGGTCAGCGTGGTCAGCAGGATGAGCGGCAGCGCGATGCCGTCGATGCCCAGGTGATAGTAAATGTCGAAGGCCGGGATCCAGTCGTGCCGCTCCACGAACTGCATGTCGCCGCGCACCGGGTCGAAATGGGCATACAGCAACAACGACAGCAGGAACGTCGCCGCGCTGATGAGCAGGCTGTCAATCCGCACCGCGCGATCGTCGCGCGCCTTTGTTCCGGCGACGCCGACCCATGCGCCGCCCAGGATCGGCAGCCAGATCAGCAGGCTCAGCAACGGCAGCTCGGTCATATCCAGCGGCGCTTCGTGGAAGCCTAGTGCAGCGCGGAATGACCCATGCCGCCGCCGACCATGCCGGCGACGGAAAACAACAGCGCGGCGGCAAGGATTGACACCACGGTATAGGCGGCGGCCTTGTCGGAGGGGCATTTCATCAGCACCGGCAGGCCGGTGTAGAACAGGTAGGCACCGTAGAGACCCAGGATCCCCAGCATCTGCAAACCGGGCAGTATCGCGAAGATGCCGGCCAGCCAGCCGGCGGTGGAGGAATAGATCGTGAGCTTCAAGGCGTTGATCTGGTTTTTCTCCCCGCCGAAGGTCGGGGCGAGCGCATCGACCAGCAGGCTGACCAGATACACCCCGATCAGGCTCAGTATGTATTCGGAGATGGCGTAGCCCAGCGCCGTCACGATCGGCAGCCGTATCGTGGTGCCGGCAAACGGGATGGCGTGGCCCACGATGGCGGAGCCGATGAAGCCGGCGATTGCCGGTATGGCGGCCAGGATCATCGCGTAGTTCACGTACAGGCTCTTCATGTCCGCGGGCTCGGCGGCGATCTTCTGCCACTCGCCCACGGGTTGGAGCAGGATATTTTTAATGCGATCGATGTTCATGTCGGCAACTCCCCTGTTGAGAAGCGTTGGAAATCACGGTCACCTTCCGATTCCGTGCACGAAATACCCAAGTAACAACAACATGCCCAGAATCATCACAAAGGCGTAATGATAGAGATAGCCGCTCTGTACGCGGCGCACCTGTTGAGCCAGCCAGCCGATGGCGCGGGCGGAACCGTTGACCGCCAGCCCGTCGATCAAGCCGCGATCGCCGGCCCGCCACAGCACCTGGCCAGAGACGCGGGCGCCGCCGGCGAACACGACCTCGTTGAAGCCGTCGAAGCCATACTTGTTCAGCAGCAGCCGGTACGGCCAGGAGAGCCGGCGGGCCAGCAGCGCCGGCCACTGCGGGCGCTGCAGATACAACAGCCACGCCACCGCCACGCCCGCGAACGCGAGCCAGGTCGGCGCGGCGGTCAGGCCATGCAGCAGCATCGCGCCGCTGCCGTGGAAGTCCTCCGCGATCCGGTGCGCGGCATCGTGCGACTCATTTACCACGATGGCGCCGCCGAAAAAATCGCCGCTGAAGACGGTGGGCGCCATGAAATAACCGGCCACCACCGACGGCAGCGCCAGCAGTACGAGCGGCACCGTCACGACCGCGGGTGATTCGTGCAGATGTTTGCGGGCGTGCGGTTCCAATCGTTCCGCGCCGTGGAACACCATGAAGAACAGCCGGAAGCTGTACAGCGCGGTGAAAAAGACGCCGAACAGCACCGCGAGATAGGCCCAATGCGCGGCCGGCAGCGTCGAGGAATGCACGGCCTCTATGATGGCGTCCTTGGAATAGAAACCGGCGAGACCGGGAAATCCCATCAGCGCCAGCGAGCCGATCAGCGAGGTCACCCATGTGATCGGCATGTATTTGTACAGGCCGCCCATGTGGCGCATGTCCTGTTCGTGATGCAGGCCGATGATGACCGAGCCGGCGGCGAGGAACAGCAGCGCCTTGAAAAAGGCGTGCGTGACCAGGTGGAAGATGGCGACGCTGTAGGCCGAGGCGCCAAGCGCCACCGTCATGTAACCGAGCTGCGACAGCGTGGAGTAGGCGATGACGCGTTTGATGTCGTTCTGCACCAGGCCGAGCAGTCCCATGAGGAAGGCCGTAAGCGCGCCGATGCTCATCACCACGTTGAGCGCGGTGTCGGACAGTTCAAAAAGCGGCGACATGCGCGCCACCATGAAGATGCCCGCCGTCACCATGGTGGCGGCGTGGATCAGCGCCGAGATGGGCGTGGGGCCTTCCATGGAATCCGGCAGCCAGACGTGCAACGGCATCTGCGCCGATTTGCCCATGGCCCCTACGAAGAGCAGCAGACAGATCAGCGTGACCACGGCCCACGGCTGGCCGTGCCACACCGTGATCGAGGCGCCGGCGACATTCTGCGCGTTGGCGAACACCTCGCGGTAATCCAGCGTGCCGAAATACATGAGGACCAGCGCGATCCCGAGCAGAAAGCCGAAATCACCGACGCGGTTGGCCAGAAAGGCCTTGAGGCTCGCGTAGATCGCGGTCGGTTTCCTGAACCAGAAGCCGATCAGGAGATAGGACACCAGGCCCACCGCCTCCCAGCCGAAGAACAGTTGCAGGAAATTATTGCTCATGACCAGCATGAGCATGGAAAAAGTGAACAACGCGATGTAGCTGAAGAAGCGCTGATAGCCGGGGTCATCGTGCATGTAGCCGATGGTGTAGATGTGCACCATCAGCGACACGAAGCTCACCACCGCCATCATGGTGGCGGACAGCCGGTCTATCAAAAATCCCAGCGACAACGGCAGGGAGCCGATCCGCGCCCATTCATACCATGTTTCGTTGTAAACCGGCCCGCCATCAATGACGATTTGCTTGAACACCAGCAGCGACAGCACGGTGGAAATTGCCACGCCGCCGATGGTCACGGTGTGCGCACCGGCGCGGCCGATCTGCCGGCCGAACAGGCCCGCGATCAACGCGCCCAGCAGCGGCGCCATCACGATGGCGATGCAGTATGCGGCCATGTTCATCCCTTCAGGACGCCGATGTCGTCGACATTGATGCTGCGCCGGTTGCGGAACAGCACCACCAGGATGGCGAGCCCGATGGCGGATTCGGCCGCCGCCACCGCCAGGATGAAAAAGACGAAGATCTGTCCGGCCAGATCATGATGAAAATGCGCGAAGGCGACGAAATTGATATTCACCGCCAACAGCATCAATTCGATGCACATCAGCAGCACGATGAGGTTCTTGCGGTTGATGAATATGCCGGCCACGCTGAGGCAGAACAAGAGCGCCGCCAGCACCAGATAATGCGACAGCGGGATCATGCGCCGCCCTCCTTCGCCGGTTTCTCCGCGGGCAGGGACAGCAGCCGCACGCGATCCTGCCGCCGCACGCCGACCTGCCACTCCGGCCGCCCCGCCTTGGTCTGCCGCCGGGCGCGCTGGGTCAGCGCGATGGCGGCGATGATGGCCACCAGCAGGATCACCGCGGCCACTTCGAAGGGATAAAGATAGTAGGTGTAAAGCAGGCGCCCGAGTTCGGTCGTATTGCTGTGATCCGCGGGCAATGGCGCCGGCGGGGGAAATTGCGCCAGGCCGAAATAGCGGGGACCCAGGATGAATCCCATCACCGAAGCCAGGGCGAGCGCCACCGCCGCGCCGAAGGGGAGATAACGCGCGAAGCCCTCGCGCAACGGCACCAGGTTGATGTCCAGCATCATCACCACGAACAGGAACAGCACCATCACCGCGCCGACATAGACCAGCACGAGCGCGATGGCCAGGAATTCCGCCTCGAGCAGCAACCAGAGGCCGGCGGTGCCGAAGAACGCCAGCACCAGAAACAGCACCGCATGCACGGGATTCTGCACCGTGATCACCATGGTGCCGGCGAACAGCACCAGCGCGGCCAGCGCGTAGAATATCCCCAGTTCCATTCCTCTCTTCTTTCTTTTGATTTTTACAGCTATCGGTACATCGCGTCGCGGGCGCGATCGGCGGCGATCTGCGCCTCGAACATGTCGCCCACCTTGAGCAGTTTCTCCTTGGTCATGAGCAGGTCGCCACGCTGCTCGCCGTGATATTCGTAATGGCGGGTCTCCACGATCGAATCCACCGGGCAGGATTCCTCGCAGAAGCCGCAGAAGATGCACTTGGTGAGGTCGATGTCGTAGCGCGTGGTGCGGCGCGTGCCGTCGGCGCGCTGCTCGGATTCGATCGTGATGGCGACCGCCGGGCACACCGCCTCGCACAGTTTGCAGGCGATGCAGCGCTCCTCGCCGTTGGCGTAGCGCCGCAGCGCGTGCAGGCCGCGGAAGCGTGGCGATTGCGGCGTCTTCTCCTCGGGGTACTGGATGGTGATCTTGCGATCGAAGAGATAGCGGCCGGTCAGCCGCATGCCCTTGAGCAGCTCCCACAGGAACAGGCTTTTCACATAATTGACGATGGCGCGCATATTCAGGCCCCTCCTGAAAACCATGGCGGTGCATGTAGCATCACCAGACCGGCGACGACCACGATCCAGACCAACGTGATCGGCAGGAACACCTTCCAACCCAACCGCATGATCTGATCATAACGGTAACGTGGGAACGTGGCGCGGAACCATAAAAACAGCAACAGGAAGAAACTGATCTTGCCCAGCAGCCAGAAGATGTCGGGCACCCGCGCGAACAGCGGCTCCAGCACCGGCACCCCCTGAAATGGCGACAACCAGCCGCCGAGGAACATGATCGACGCCAGCGCCGATACCAGGATCATGTTGGCGTATTCAGCGAGGAAGAACACCGCGAAGGCCATGCCGGAGTATTCGACGTGAAAACCGGCGACGATCTCCGACTCTCCCTCGGCGACGTCGAACGGCGCGCGGTTGGTCTCGGCCACGCCGGAGATGAAATATACCGCAAATAACGGCAGCAGCGGCAGCCAGAACCAATGCAAAATATTGCCCTGCTGGGCCAGCACGATGGCGCGCAGATTGAGGCTGCCGGCGGCGATCAGCACGCCGACCAGGGCGAACCCCATGGCGATCTCGTAGGCGACAATCTGGGCGGCGGATCGCAGCGCGCCCAGGAAGGCATATTTCGAATTGGACGCCCAGCCGGCGATGATGACACCGTAGACGCCGAGCGATGTCAGGGCCAGGATGTACAGCAGGCCGGCGTTGATGTCGGCGATGTGCCTGACGGCGTCGAACGGGATCACCGCCCAGGCCGCCAGCGCCGGACCGATGGCCAGCACGGGTGCCATCAGGAACAAGGTCTTGTTGGCGCCGGCGGGGATGATGATTTCCTTGAACAGCAGCTTGAACGCATCCGCGATGGGTTGCCCGAAGCCCCCCAGCCAGGGGATGCCGAAGAAGGTCACACGATTGGGGCCCAGCCTGACCTGCATGTAGCCGATAATCTTGCGTTCGGCGAGCGTGAGATAGGCCACCGACAGCATCAGTGGTATCAGCAATGCGACGATCTGCAGCACGATGGCCGTCACCGGCCACGCCGGCGCCGGCAGCCAGAACAAGATCCTGGTATGCACCCACTCCAGCACGTCATTCCCTCTCCACCGTGATTGCCCCGAAGGCCGGGCCCAGATCGGCAAGCGGCCCGCCGCCGTGAATCAGCACGACATCCTGCGCCACTCGATCGTCGCGCCGCGCGACGGCGGTTTTTGTCTCACCCTGTTGCCGCACGCGCACCCGCTGGCCATCGGCAACCCCGATGCGCTGCAGGGTGGCTCCGTTCAGGCGCACATCGCCATCCGCCGCGTCCCGGGTCAACTGGAGGGCCTCCGCGTGCCGCACCAATGCATCCACCGCATTCATGGGCACCACCGTCGCCCGCTCCAGCGCGCCGTCATTTTTTCTCCACGCGCAGAGGTTGTCCGGCGCGATCGCGCCCGGCGATTCCGGGAGCGCCGCCAGCTCCGCGCGCACGCCGGCGCAATCCACGAAATCGAAACCCGGCGTCTGCAACTGACCGCCGAGCACACGAAGGATCTTCCACAATGGCCGTGCATCGCCGGCCGGCGGTACGGCGGCCTCGAAACCCTGCCAGCGGCCCCCGGCATTGACGTAGGTGCCCTCGTTTTCGGCGTAAGGGGCCACGGGCAGCATGACGTGTGCGTGACGTTCCATCGCCGGACTGCGGAACGCCGTCAGGTGCACGACGAATTCCGCGCCTGTCAGTGCCTTCAGCGCCGCCGCGCCGTCCCAGCAGTCGAGTTCCGGCTCGATGCCGGCCAGTACGTAACCGCGCCGCGGTTGCGCCAGCACGGCCGCGGCATTCAATCCGGGCGCGGCAACCGCCGCGCCGCGCGGGCCGCGATGCGGCACCGCGCCCGCCAGCCACGCGCCGGCGGCATTGGCGCCTTCGGCCAGAAAATGCAGGCGGGCGCCGCTGTAATGCGCGATCCACTGCGCGGCCGTTCGCAGCGCCTGAAAATCAACATGGGCGATCGCGAGCGGGCCCAGGATTACCGCCGTCGCTTTCGCCGACTTGAGCCGTGATGCGATCCGGCGGTGTGTCTCCTCGACGCCAGCGGCGCGGAAACGTTCCACACCGGCGGCGTCATTTGCATCCTCCGCCAGCGCGCGCGCAACGGCGGCAAGCCGGGCCGGCATCGCGGCCGGCGGCACGATCATCTTTTCGCTCACGCGCCAGTTGCAATCGAAGTCCACCGGATTGAGCACCATCATGGCGGCACCGCGCAGCGCGGCCTTGCGCAGGCGGTGGTTGGCCAGCGGTTGTTCCTTCCTGACGTTTGAGCCGATGAGAAGCGCCGCCTCCAGCCGTTCCCACTCCGCCAGCGGCGCCTGCCAGCCGGGATACAGCGGCATCTGCTGCTCGCCGCGAAAGTCGCCCTGCCGCAGGCGGTGATCGATATTCTGGCTGCCCAAGCCGCGCATCAACTTCTGCAGCAAATACATTTCCTCCACCGTGGCACTGGGGCTGATCAGGGCGCCCAGCTGGGATGCGCCCGCCTGCGACACGACCCGGCGCATTCCCTCCGCCACCCGTTGCAACGCAATCTCCCAGTCCACCCCTCGCCACCGGCCGTTCTCCCGAATCATCGGTTGCAGCAATCGATCGGGACTGTGCAGCCCTTCATAACTGTAACGATCGCGATCCGACAGCCATACTTCATTCAGTTCCTCGCATTCGTGCGGCACCACCCGCTTCACCTGCCGCCCCTTGATGTGGAAATCCACGTGCGAGCCCACGCCATCGTGCGGCGCGATCCCCGGCAGCTGCCGCAACTCCCAGGCCCGTGCGCTGTAGCGGTAGGGCTTGGAGGTCAAGGCGCCCACCGGGCAGACGTCGATCACGTTGCCCGACATCTCGGAATTGACCGCCTTCTCAATGTAGGTGCCGATTTCCATGTGCTCGCCGCGGCCGGTGGCGCCGAGCTCGCGCAGACCGGCGATCTCCTCGCCGAAGCGCACGCAGCGCGTGCAGTGAATGCAGCGCGTCATGTCGGTCTGGATCAGCGGTCCCAGATCCTTGTCCTTGACCACGCGCTTGCCCTCGTTGAAGCGCGACACATCGGCGCCATAGCCCATGGCCAGGTCCTGCAACTCGCACTCGCCGCCCTGATCGCAGATCGGACAGTCGAGCGGATGGTTGATGAGCAGGAATTCCATCGTCGCCTTCTGCGCCGCGCGCGCGAAGGGCGAGCGGGTCTGCACCTTCATGCCCTCCATGACCGGCGTGGCGCAGGCCGGCACCGGCTTGGGCATCTTCTCCACCTGCACCAGGCACATGCGGCAGTTGGCGGCGATGGACAGCTTCTTGTGGTAGCAGAACCGCGGCACGTAGATGTCCGCCTGATCGGTGACCTCGATGATCATGGCGCCCTTGCGCGCCTGGAGCGGCTTGCCGTCGATCTCAATGTTGACCAGTGCGTCCGCCATGTCAGTTCACGTCACGCCGCCTGCCTGCGGGCGCCGGGACCCGTCATGCAGCAGCCGTTGTCGATGTGATGCTGGAATTCGGCGCGGTAATGCTTGATGAAACTCTGCACCGGCCAGGCGGCGGCGTCGCCGAAGGCGCAGATGGTGTGCCCCTCGATCTTCTTCGAGATGTCCACCAGCATGTCGAGGTCCTGCTGGCGCCCCTGACCTTCCTCGATGCGCTTGATGACGCGGTACATCCAGCCGGTGCCTTCGCGACAGGGGGTGCACTGGCCGCAGGATTCCGAATAATAAAAGCGCGCGATGCGCTCCAGCATCCTGACCATGCAGGTGGTCTCATCCATCACCACCACCGCGCCGGAACCCAGCATGGAGCCGGCGTTCTTCAATGAGTCGAAATCCATGGTGCAGCCCATCATGACGTCGCCCGGCAGCACGGGCGCGGACGAACCGCCGGGGATCACCGCCTTGAGCCGGCGGCCCTTCCAGACGCCGCCCGCCAGCGCCAGCAGTTCCTTGAACGGCAGGCCCAGCGGCACTTCGAAGTTGCCGGGTTTTTCCACGTGGCCAGACACCGAGAAGATCTTGGTGCCGCCGTTGTTGGGCTTGCCCAGTTCCGCGAACCACTTGCCACCCTTGAGGATGATGCTTGGCGCGGAGGCAAAGGTCTCGGTGTTGTTCACCGTGGTCGGCCGGCCGAAGGCGCCGTAATTGGCGGGGAACGGCGGCTTGAAGCGCGGTTGTCCCTTTTTGCCCTCCAAGGATTCCAGCAATGCCGTCTCTTCGCCGCAGATGTAGGCGCCGGCGCCCAGGTGCGTGTGCAAATCGAAATCCACGCCGGAACCCAGAATATTCCTGCCGAGCAGGCCCTCGCGGTAGGCCTCCTTCAGCGCCTGTTCGAAACGCTCGCAGGGCTCGTCCATGAACTCGCCGCGGATGTAGTTGTAGCCCACCTTGCAGCGCATGGCGTAACCGGCGATGGCCATGCCCTCCACCAGCGCGTGCGGGTTGAACCGCAGGATGTCGCGATCCTTGCATGTGCCCGGCTCGGATTCATCCGAGTTGCAGATGACGTAGCTCGGACCCGTGGGGTTCTTCGGCATGAATCCCCATTTCACGCCGGTCGGGAAGCCGGCGCCTCCGCGCCCGCGCAGTCCGGAGTTCTTGACCTCCTCGATGATCTGATCCGGCGGAATTTTCTCTGCGAGAATCTTCCGCCATGCCCTGTAACCGTCGACCTTGAGATAATTCTCGTAGGTCCACGGCTGTTCGAATTGCAGCGTCCGGTAGCAGACCTGATTCAACTGCGTCATTTCAGATCCTCCAGGATGCGGTCGACCTTCTCCGGCGTCAGCTGCTCGTGATATTTGTGATCCACCATCATCATGGGGCCGCCGCAGCAGGCGGCGAGACATTCCTCCTCGCATTTGAGATGGATGCGCCCGTCCCGGGTGCTCTGGCCGGTCTTGATGCCGAGCTTCTTCTCCATGTGCGCCACGATGTCATCGGCGCCCCGCAGCATGCAGGAGATGTTGGTGCACACCGAGATGCTGTGCCGCCCGACCGGGTGGGTCTCAAACATGGAGTAGAAACTGGCCACTTCATACACCGCGATCGAAGGCATTCCGAGATATTCAGCCACGGCGTCCATCAATTCCACCGTCAGATGGCCGCCGTTCTCATGCTGGACTTCGCGCAGCGCCGCCAGCACGGCGGAGCGCTTGCGATCCGGCGGGTATTTCGTGAGCCATTGATCGATGACCTGCCGCGCATGCGCCGACAATTTTGCATTATTCGCTTCCATCAAGTCACCAAACCCATGAGCAAGTATTTCGCGTCCAGACAAGGCGCGAGGTCCTGAGCGGCCGGAGCATACGCGGCAGTATGTGAAGACCGCGAAGGGCCGGGCAACAAAGTATGGGCGCGAAAGACGAAGCTCATCTGTCCACCTCGCCAAAGACGATGTCCTGCGTGCCGATAATCGCAACAACGTCGGCCAGCATGTGGCCCCTGGCCATTTCGTTGAGCGCGGACAGGTGCGCGAAACCCGGCGCGCGGATCTTGACGCGGTACGGCTTGTTGGCGCCGTCGGATACCAGGTAAATCCCGAACTCGCCCTTGGGGTGCTCCACCGCCGCGTAGACCTCGCCGGCAGGCACGCAAAAACCCTCGGTAAACAGCTTGAAATGATGGATCAGCGACTCCATGTCGCCCTTCATTTCCTCGCGCCGCGGCGGCACCAGTTTGTGATCGTCGATGATCACCGGGCCGGGATTCGCGCGCAGCCACTTGACGCACTGCTTGATGATCCGCGCCGACTGCCGCATCTCCTCGATGCGGACAAGGTAGCGATCGTAGCAGTCGCCCTTCACGCCCACGGGAACGTCGAAGTCGATCTCATCGTAGACCTCGTAGGGTTGTTTCTTCCGCAGGTCCCAGGCGATACCCGAACCGCGCAGCATCGGTCCGCTGAAGCCCAGTTGCAGGGCACGCTCGGGCGTGACGACGCCGATCCCGACCGTGCGCTGCTTCCAGATGCGGTTGTCGGTCAGCAGTGTTTCATATTCGTCCACGCATTTCGGGAAACGATCGGCGAAGTCATCGATGAAATCCAGCAAGGAACCCCGCCGGTTGCGGTTGAGCCGCTGCGCGTCGCCGTCGCTTCGAAAACGCGAGGGTTGATACTGCGGCATTTGCGCCGGCAAATCGCGATAGACGCCGCCGGGGCGGTAATAAGTCGCATGCATGCGCGTGCCGGACACCGCCTCGTAGCAGTCCATCAAGTCTTCGCGCTCGCGGAAGGCGTACAGGAACACGGTCATTGCCCCGATGTCGAGCGCATGCGCACCGAGCCAGAGACAGTGGTTCAGGATGCGGGTGATCTCGTCGAACAGTACGCGGATATATTGGGCGCGCTTCGGCGGCGTGATGCCGAGCAACCGTTCGATGGCGAGCACATAGGCGTGTTCGTTGCACATCATGGAAACGTAGTCGAGCCGGTCCATGTAACCGATGCTCTGGTTGTAGGGCTTGCTCTCGGCCAGCTTTTCCGTGGCGCGGTGCAGGAGACCGATGTGCGGATCGGCGCGCTCGATGACCTCGCCGTCCATTTCCAGCACGAGCCGCAGCACGCCGTGGGCCGCAGGATGCTGGGGCCCGAAATTCAGCGTCATGTTCCGAATTTCCGGCATGATCTACGAAAATGTCCTGAAGGGCGCATCGCTGTGTTGAAAACGAACTCGAAATGCTCGTGTACTGGCCGTGTACACTCCGCTTTCTCGTCCATTTTCGCCTTGCGCTGCATCCCTTGATGACATTTTCATTGCTCCACTTCAATTCTTGGCTGATTTGTTGCGGGCGGCGTCAAAGCGATCATCCTTGCGGATCACGCGCGGCACCAGCACGCGATTCTGGATGGTCACCGGCTGGTACACCACGCGGCCCTTCTCCGGGTCGTAGCGCACCTCGACATGGCCTTCGAGCGGGAAATCCTTGCGGAAGGGATGGCCGATGAAACCATAATCGGTGAGCAGCCGTCGCAAATCCGGATGCCCCTCGAACAGGATGCCGAACAGATCGAATGCCTCGCGCTCGAACCAGTCGGCGGAATTCCAGATCGCCGTCACCGTATCCACGGTTGGCGGTTCACCTTCGGCAAAAACGCGCAAACGCAGGCGCTGATTATGTTCCAGCGATAGCAGTTGATAGACCACGGCGTAACGGCGCGGCGTGGTTTGCACATCGGGGTCATCGCTGACGCCACGGCTGAAACCGGAAGTCGTCGCATTGTTTGTTTCCCAATCGCTGCTTCCAAAGGCGGCGTAATCCACGCCACAAAGGTCCATCATCTGGGTAAACGCGAATTGCGGGTCATCCCGCAACCGCTGGCAAACTGTCGAGAACTGCGCGCGCGGCAACTCCATCGTCAGCTGGCCGGTGGCCAGTATGAGCTGCGTGTACTGGCCCGCGAAGCATTGTTCCAGTCGCGCTTGTAATTCCGTTACGGGCAGCGGCATGGGGCTATCTGGCGATGGTCTGGGTGCGGCGGATCTTCTTTTGCAACTGCACGATGCCGTACAGCAACGCCTCGGCGGTCGGCGGACAGCCGGGGACGTAGACGTCCACCGGCACGATGCGATCACAGCCGCGCACCACCGAGTAGGAATAATGGTAATAGCCGCCGCCGTTGGCGCAGGAGCCCATGGAGATGACCCAGCGCGGCTCCGCCATCTGGTCGTACACCTTGCGCAGAGCCGGGGCCATCTTGTTGACCAGCGTGCCGGCGACGATCATCAGATCGGACTGGCGGGGACTCGGTCGGAACACGACGCCGAAACGATCCAAATCGTAACGCGCGGCGCCGGCGTGCATCATTTCGACCGCGCAGCACGCGAGCCCGAAGGTCATCGGCCACAGCGAGCCGGTGCGCGCCCAGTTGATCGCGGCATCGAGCGTGGTGGTGACAAAACCGCGCTGCAGGAAGCCCGTCGTGTCCGTCAGCGTCGTCGGCACAGCGCCGGGGATGGGCGAGGAAGACTTGCTCATCGCCGCCGCCGTAAGATTAGTGCTCATAAAAAAATCCCTCGGAACAAGAAAACCGTTCGCCCTGAGGTATCGAAGGGCAAACGGTATTTTTGAGACAGGTACTTGTTATTCCCATTCGAGCGCGCCCTTCTTCCATTCGTAGATGAAACCCACGACCAGGATGGCGAGGAAGATCATCATCGCCCAGAAGCCGGCGGCGCCGATCTGGCGCAGGGCCACGGCCCAGGGAAACAGGAAGGCGATCTCCAGATCGAACAGAATGAACAGGATGGCGACGAGGTAATAACGCACATCGAATTTCATGCGCGCGTCCTCGAAAGCCTCGAAGCCGCATTCATACGGCGACAACTTCTCGCCGTAGGGTTTGCGGCTGCCAGTGAGGCTGCTCAGGACAAAGCCGATGGCAATCGACACCACGCCGACCAGGATGCCGACCACGATGAAGACCAGTATGGGCAGATAGCCTGTTAACATGGCGTAATCACGATGTATTTTCCCGGCCGCATCACCGCCTGCTGCTGCACAGCAATAGTGTACTGCAAATCCCTCTTAAATGTTGGATTTCACAACCGATTAATAATTCCAGACGCCCCGGTCAGGGCGGCTTCGGCAGCCGGTTTCCGTCCCACGAGGCCTATGCTGTCAAACCGCGAAACGCGACGCGACGGACGCCCAAGGACTCCAGCTGCGCGCGACGCTCCGGGTCCGCCAGCGCGATGAACTCCTCGGTGCAAAGATAGCTGTCCGGCAGATGGTCGGCATCGGCCGGCCACCGCCTTGTAGCAGGATGACAATACAATTCGGTGACACCGTCCGGCAGATGATCAAGAAATCGGACGATACGCGCGGATGTCATGCGACCGCTGTCGTACAAACCGAAAATGTGATCGTTGCAGAGTATTCCCGCGCGACGCAACCGCCGGCGCATGGTGCGCAGGCGGTTGGCGGCGAACAACCAACCCCGGCAGCGCCGCAGCAATCCTTCGCGTTGCGCGCGCCAGGAAACCAGTGGTGGTTCGCTCGGCACCCGCACAGCTTTAATGCCGTATTCCGGGGCGAGCTTGATCAACAAGTCGACGATCACCGGATGCTGGTGGAAATGATGGTGCCCGTCCACATGATCGAGCGGGAGGCCGGTGGCGAGGAATCGCTCGAGTTGCGCGCGCACTTCCACCTCCGCCTGTTGCTGCACTGGGCGCAGGAAAAACAACTTCACGCCCACGCGCACCGGATCACGCAGGAAACGCCCGTCACGCCCGACCAAATCCGGCAGTTGCTCCGCAGGCAGCGCCGGCCGGCCGTCCACCAGCGCCAGATGCAGGCCGACTCCGAGCGTGGACAGCCGGCGCGCGCGTTCCACGGCATCCGCCGCCGCCGGCGCCGTCACCATGAGACTGGCGGCGGTCAGTATGCCGCGGCGGTGCGCCTCCTCCACCGCCTCGTTCACCGGCACGGACAGGCCGAAATCATCGGCGGTAACGATGAGTGTCTTCATGGGTCGTTCGAACCGGGTGCTGGATGGTGCCGACGGAGAGACTCGAACTCTCACGGGTTGCCCCACCACCCCCTCAAGATGGCGTGTCTACCAATTCCACCACGTCGGCATGCGTATGACGATATGAAAACTAACAGAAATCAGTTTTTTGGTGCAGGGGGCACGGTGGGCACGTCCGCGGGTTTGCTCTCCGGCGCCGGCGGGGCCGTCCTTTCCGCCCCGGCAGCCTGTACCGGCGCCGGGGAATTCTCCTGCACCGGAGTGCTCATTCCGGGTTTGGCCGGCACATCCGCGGGCTCATTTACCGGCGGGGCGGTATTCACCGGCGTCTTGCCCGCGGGCGCGGTGACGACGCTTTCCATCAAACTTTTTTTCGGGGCCTGCTGGTTGGACAGATGCCACAGCACGAAACAATTGATGAAAAATAAAGTGGCGAGAATCGCCGTGGTGCGCGACAGAAACGAGGCCGAGCCGCGCGCGCCGAACACGGTCGCCGAGGCGCCGCTGCCGAAGGCCGCGCCGGCCTCCGCCCCGCGACCGCGCTGGATCAAAATCAACGTGGTCAGCGCCGCCGCCATCAATACATGAAATACCAGCAATACAGTCATCAACATGTTGCAAGTCTCTCGATTAACGTTGTCTCTTCGCGGCATGGCAAATCGCGGCGAACTCCGCAGCGTCCAGCGAAGCACCGCCCACCAGCGCGCCGTCAATATCTGCTTCCGCGAACAGCGCCGGCGCATTCGCCGCCTTGACGCTGCCGCCGTACAGGATGCGCACCCGCGCCGCCGCCGTGGCGTCATGGCCGGCGATGCGCTGGCGCAAAAAGGCGTGCACCGCTTCCGCCTGCGCCGGCGTCGCGACACGCCCCGTGCCGATTGCCCACACCGGTTCGTAGGCAATCACCGCATCCGCCAACGCCGTTGTTCCACTGCGGTTCAGCACGGCGTCGAGTTGCCGTGCCACCACCCGCTCGGTGTCGCCGGCCTCGCGCTCGGCCAGCGTCTCACCCATGCACAGGATCGGCGTCAGGCCCACTTCGAGCGCCCGCGCGAACTTGGCCGCAACAAGCTCATCTGTCTCACCGTCATGCTGCCGGCGCTCGGAATGGCCGATAATCACGTAACGGCAGCCCAGTTCCTTCAGCATACCGCCCTCCACCTCACCGGTATGCGCTCCGGGCGGGTGCGGCGATAAATTCTGTGCACCAAGGCAGATGCGCCGCGTTACCGGCATATCCGCCAACAACGCCGCCACATCGCGCAAATGCACGAATGCCGGGCATACCGCCACCTTCACGTCCTGCATCGGCTTCAACTCACGGCGCAAATTTTCCAACAATGCCCGCACCGAACCCAGCGTGCCGTTCATTTTCCAGTTACCCGCCACCAGGCGATCACGCACGCTTATTCTCCCGACGGGGTCTTTGCCGGCCGACGCATTCGACAAAAGGGCCGCAAAGCTTAACCACCGCTGCCCCCGAAATCAATTTTTAGCGGCCCGGCCGGTTCGCTGGCGACTTGGACACATGCGCCGCAGACAGCATATTTCACAGCGCGGGCGGGGCCGGCATATCTCCTTGGCGTGGCGGACGATGAGGGCGTGGTATTCATTATAAAGCGGCACATCCGGGCCCAGCGCGGTCTCGAAACCGGTGCGCAGCGTCTCGTAGGATTCATCGCCCTTGATGAGCCCCAGGCGCGAAAACAGCCGCCGCGTGTAGGCATCGATGACAAATACCGGCCGGTGCAGGGCATAGAGTAGGATGTCATCGGCGGTCTCCGGGCCGACGCCGTGCACGGCCAGCAGATCATGCCGCAACGTAGGCGTATCCATCATCTTCAGCACGGACACGCCGCCACGCGCCAGCAGCCATTCACAGAAATGCCGCAGCCGGCGCGCCTTGACGTTGAAATAGCCGGAGGGACGGAGCAGTTCCGCCAGGCGTTTGAGTGGCAGCCGGACGATCCGGCGTGCGTCCAGAGAGCGCACGGCGATTAAGTTGGCGATGGCGCGCTCCACATTGCGCCAGGCGGTGTTCTGCGTCAGCACCGCACCGACCATGATTTCAAACGGCGTGTCACCCGGCCACCAATGCTGAGGACCATGGTGATGATGAAGCCGCTCATACACGGTGCGCAACCGCCTCGCGTTCATCGCGTGCGTGGACGCCGTGATTTGGACGACGGCCGCTGGTTACGATGGCTGCCACGGCCCACACTCTGGCCGGGTTTACGGCTGGTTTCTGTGGCGGTTTTGGAACCAGAATCATGGCCATGCTCACGGCGTTCCTGGCGCGGGTCAGTGCGGCGGCCGCGGCGGGGGCTGTTCCGCGCAGCCGCTTGGCGCCTGGATCCGGACCTGGATTTGCGCGGTGGTGGTGCCGGGAATCCGGCGATTTGCAACAAGGCATTGAGTTCGGCGTCCTCAAGTTCCCACCAGCGACCGGCGCGCTGATCACGCGGCAGCAGACAGGGACCGTAACGCACGCGAATAAGGCGGCTGACCGTCAGTCCCTGCGATTCCCACAGGCGCCTGACCTCCCGGTTGCGGCCCTCGTGCAACGTCACGTGATACCAGTGGTTGGCGCCGCTGCCGCCGGCGTCGATGATGGTGTCGAAGTGTGCAGGACCGTCGTCCAGTTCCACGCCGCTCTGTAAACGGTGCAGCATATCGGGCGTGACCGTCCCTAATATGCGCACGGCGTATTCGCGTTCCACACTACTCGAAGGGTGCATGAGGCGATGGGCCAGCTCCCCATCGGTGGTGAACAACAGCAGGCCGGAGGTGGCAACATCAAGCCGGCCGATATTGAGCCAGCGCCCGCCGCGCAGGTTCGGCAACCTGTCAAACACGGTTCCGCGCCCCTGCTCATCGCGCCGGCTGCAAATTTCGCCCGCCGGTTTGTGGTAACCGATCACCCGCAGCTGCACCGGCGCCAGGCGCATGGCCGGTACGCGGCGACCATCCACGTGGATGTCATCACCGGGATTCACCGCCTGCCCGATCTGCGCGATGCTGCCGTTGACACTGACACGCCCGGCGGCGATCCAGCCTTCCAGCTGACGGCGCGAACCCAACCCGGCGCGGGCCAGCACCTTGTGCAGACGTTCACTCACTTGCCAACCGGGAAAATTTATTCCGCCGCCTCGGCGGCCTGGGCGCTGTTTTCCCGTGTGCCGTCATCCGCTTCCGGAATGGACGCCATTGCGGGCACTCTCTCCGCCTCGTTCGCGGCGCCGGTACCGTCGGCCGATGACGCCGGCAATTCACGGAACAGATCAAGATTGATGTCCTCGATATCCCGCAACTCCGACAGCTCCGGCAGATCGGACAGGCTTTTCAGATTGAAGTAATCCAGAAATTCCCTGGTGGTGGCGTATACCGCGGGTCGGCCGGGCACGTCGCGGTAGCCTGCCACCCGCACCCATTCGCGCTCGGTCAGGGTTTTCAGAATGCTCGGCGCCAGCGACACGCCGCGGATGTCCTCGATCTCGCCGCGCGTGATCGGCTGGCGGTAGGCGATGATCGCCAGCGTTTCCAGCAGGGCGCGCGAATACCTCGGCGCCCGCTCCTCCCACAGCCGGTTGATCCACGGCGCGTATTCGGCGCGCGCCTGGAAACGCCAGCCGCTCGCCACTTGTTTCAGTTCGATGCCGTGCCCGGCGTAATCCTGCTGCAGGGATTCCACCGCGGCACGCACGGCCTCGTGCTCCGGCACCGCGCCCAAGCCGAGATCGAACAACGCCTCCAGCCGGTCCAGCGACAACGGTTCATCGGTCACCATCAGCGCGGCTTCGATGATCTTTTTCAGTTCTTCCATGTTCATGCCGGCACCGCCTTCACGTAGATCGGGCCATGCGGCTCATTCTGCACCATTTCGATCATGGCCCCCTTCAGCAATTCCAGAATGGCAAGCAGCGTCACCACCACGCCTGCGCGGCCCTCGGACACCGTGAACAGCCGCGTGAATTCCACGAAACCATCGCGGCTGCGCTCGAGCACACTGGCCATGCGCTCGCGCACCGACAGGGGCTCGCGCCGGACGCGATGGTTCGTGAACAGATCGGCGCGCGCCAGCACCTCGGCGAATGCCGCCATCAACTCCTGCATCGTCACCGTCGGCGGGCGCAGACTGACGTGGCGCTCCGGAAAGGGCACGACGACGGCGTGGAGGTCGCGTTCCAGCCGCGGTAATTGCTCCAGATCCTCCGCCGCCCTCTTGTAACGCTCGTATTCCTGCAGGCGGCGCACGAGTTCGGCGCGCGGGTCCTCCTCGTCGTCGGCGCGGGCGGGGCGCGGCAGCAGCATGCGCGATTTGATCTCGGCGAGCATCGCGGCCATCACCAGATATTCCGCCGCCAGTTCCAGTTGCAGTTCCTGCATGAGATCGATGTAGGACATGTACTGGCGCGTAATCTGGGCGATGGGGATGTCCAGGATGTCCAAGTTCTGACGTTTGATCAGATACAGCAGCAAATCGAGCGGCCCCTCGAAGGTTTCCTCCAGAAACACCGCCAGGGCGTCCGGCGGTATGTAGAGGTCCTTGGGCAGTTCCGTCAGCGGCACGCCCTGCACGATGGCAAATGGCATCTCCTCCTGCTCCGGACGCGCGCCCTGCGTGACGAGATCTTCAGTGCTCATCGATAAACAAGGCCCATTGCTTCGCGCACATCCTCCAGCGTTTCGCGCGCCGCTTCACGCGCCTTCTCGCAGCCTTTATCCAGGATTGCACGCACGTTGTCGAGGTCCTCGAGATATTCCTGGCTGCGCTCGCGGATGGGCTTCAACTCCTTCAGCACCGCGTCGATCACCGGTTGTTTGCACTCCAGGCAGCCGATGCCGGCGCTACGGCAGCCTTGCTGCACCCATTTCTTCACATCATCGCTGGAGTAAATCTCGTGAAATTTCCACACCGGGCATTTATCCGGATTGCCCGGATCGGAGCGGCGCACGCGCGCCGGGTCGGTCGGCATGGTGCGCAGTTTTTTCTCCACCGCCTCCGGATCTTCGCGCAAACCAATGGTGTTGTTGTAGGACTTCGACATTTTTTCGCCGTCCAGTCCCGGCACCTTCGATGCCGGCGTCAACAGCGGATGCGGCTCGGGCAGGATGACCTTGCCGCCGCCTTCAAGATATCCGAGCAGGCGCTCGCGATCGCCAAGACTCATGCTCCGCCGCGCGTCAATCAGCGCCTTGGCCTTTTCCAGCGCCGCTGCGTCGCCTGTCTCCAGATACTGCTTGCGCAGATCGTTGTAGAGGGTGGCGTTTTTCTTCCCCAGTTTCTTCACCGCCGCCTCTGCCTTCTGCTCGTAGCCCGGCTCGCGGCCGTAGAGAAAATTGAAACGCCGCGCGACTTCGCGCGAGAGTTCGATATGCGCCACCTGATCCTCGCCCACCGGCACATAGCCGGCCTTGTAGCAGAGCACGTCCGCCGTTTGCAACAGCGGATACCCAAGAAAGCCGTACGTCGACAGGTCCTTGGCCGCCAGTTTTTCCTGCTGATCCTTGTACGACGGCACCCGCTCCAGCCAGCCGAGCGGCGTGATCATCGACAACAACAGGTGCAGCTCGGCGTGTTCCGGGACGCGCGACTGGATGAACAGCGTCGCCTCGCCCGGATTCAAACCCACGGCCAGCCAGTCCACCGCCATTTCCAGCACGGAGCCGGCGATGACGGCGGTATCCTCGTAGGCGGTGGTCAGCGCGTGCCAGTCGGCGACGAAATAAAAGCTCTCGTATTCATGCTGCAAACGCACCCAGTTCTTGAGTACCCCGTGGTAGTGCCCCAGATGCAATGCGCCCGTGGGGCGCATGCCGGATACTACACGTCGGCTGGCGGTCATGCTTGTAGGATTTCCCGTGGGCGTCGTGTTTATTTAAACTGAAATGACAAAACTATGACACGAAACGAATGGGGCATTTTACCCCAGCACGGCCTCCCGCCCCAAACAGAATTTCTCGAATAATGTCTTTTCAGATCAACAAACTAGTGCGTCGCTACAGATGCGGTGGTGAACATCTCCACCGGACCGCTGCCGATTCGCAATACATGCGGCTCGCCTTCGGCCAAATCTATCACGGTGGTCGGCGTCAGCCCGCAATTGCCCCCTCCCACGACCAGATCCACCTGGTTTCCCAGCCGCGTCATGATGACTTCAGGGTCGTTAAGCGGCAGATCCTCGCCGGGCAACATCAGCGTGGAACTCATAATCGGCTCGTTATGCAGTTCCAGCAGCGCCTGCGTGACCCGATGATCCGGCACCCGCAAGCCGATGGTCTTGCGCTTGGGATTTTGCAAACGTCGCGGCACCTCGTGCGTGGCACGCAGTAGAAACGTATACGGCCCCGGCGTCAACGACTTCATCAGCCGGTAGGCCGGATTGCCGACCCGCGCATAGGTCGCGAGTTGCGACAGGTCGCGGCATACCAGCGTGAAATTGTGCCGGGCGTCGAGCTGGCGGAGGCGGCGGATGCGCTCCTGCGCCTCCTTGTCGCCGATCTTGCAACCCAGCGCGTAACAGGAATCGGTGGGATAGATGATGACGCCGCCGTCGCGCAAAGCCGCCACCACCTGTTCCAGTTTGCGGCGTTCCGGGTTTTGCGGATGAATTTCCAGCAGGCGTCCCATGTGATGACTCGCGGTGCAGCCGTTGGCATGTTTCCGGTATGATTATAATGTTTCCATATCGCGCCGGCTGATACATGAAAGTTTTATTCGATTTTCTCCCAATATTGCTGTTTTTCATCGCCTATTACCTTCCGGCGGATCGCAGTCAGGGCATCTACCTTGCCACGGCGGTGGCCATCGGCGCCTCGCTGGCGCAGGTGTCCTGGCACCGGCTGCGTCATGGCCGTTATGAAAAAATGCAACTGGTGACCCTGGCGCTGCTCATCGTCCTCGGCGGCGCCACCCTGTTGCTGCACGACGCACGCTACATCAAATGGAAGCCCACGGCGGTGTACTGGGCCTTCGCGCTGATCTTCCTCGGCAGCGAATTCGTCGGTCCCAAAAATCTGGTGCGGCGGATGATGGAAGGCGCGATTACCGCGCCGGCGGCGGTGTGGCGGCGCTTGAATATGAGCTGGGTATTGTTTTTTATCTTCCTCGGCGGCGTCAATCTCTACGTGGCGTTTAATTTTGCCGAGGAGACCTGGGTGAAATTCAAGCTCTTCGGCATGCTGGGACTGATGCTGCTGTTTGCCATAGCGCAATCGTTCTATCTCGCCCGCCACGCCGAGGAAATACATAAAACCACACCGGCTCCGCACTGAGGGATCCACATGTACTACGTCATCGTCGGCGAAGACCACGCCAACAGCCTGGACAAGCGCATGCAAACGCGCCCGCAGCACCTGGAGCGCTTGCAGGCGCTGAAGGATCAGGGACGGCTGCTGCTGGCCGGCCCCTTCCCCGCCATCGACAGTCCCGATCCCGGCCCGGCGGGTTTCACCGGCAGCATCATCATCGCCGAGTTCGACTCGCTCACGGCCGCGCAAGCCTGGGCCGATGCCGATCCATATCTGGCGGCCGGCGTCTACCAGCGCGTGACGGTACGACCGTTCAGGAAAACCATGCCGTAAGCAGATGTCACATGGAAGATCGCATGACGCGCATTCGTGATCGCCTGCAAAAGGCGCTGACACCGGCGACGATGGACTTGATCGACGAAAGTCATCTGCACGCGGGACATGCCGGCGCCAAAAGCGGGAGGGGTCATTACCGGCTGCGCATAGTCAGCAGCCGTTTCGCGGGGTTGAATCCGGTGCAGCGCCACCGCCTCGTTTACGACGCACTCGGCGATCTGATGCAGACCGACATCCACGCGCTCAGCATCGACGCCTCGGCACCGGACGCGTGAAGCACAAGGAACATCGTTACTGGGAAACCGCCAGCGGCCGCATCCGTTTGTACTGCGGTGATCGGCTCGCGGTGATGGCGGAACTGCCGGCGGCCAGTGTCGATAGCGTGTGGACCGATCCGCCTTATTTTCTTTCCAATAACGGCACCACGTGCGTTGCAGGCCGTCGCGCCCGGGTCAACAAGGGCGAGTGGGACCGCAGCCGCGGGATCGAAGTTGATCATGAATTCAACCTGGCATGGCTTTCAGCGTGCAAGCGGGTGCTGAAACCCGCGGGCACGATCTGGGTCAGCGGGACGTTTCATGTCTACCTGAGCGTCGGCATGGCCATGCAGCAACTCGGTTTTCGCATACTCAACGACATCGTCTGGGAAAAGCCCAATCCACCGCCCAATCTCGGCTGCCGCTGTTTCACGCACGCCACCGAGACCCTGTTGTGGGCGACGCCGGCGCAAAAAAATGACCGACACAAATACACCTTCAATTATGCCGACATGAAGAAACTCAACGGCGGGCGGCAGATGAAGAGCGTCTGGCGGTTGCGCGCCGCGGGAAGAGCGGAGAAAAAACATGGGCGCCATCCCACGCAAAAACCCGTGGAACTCATCGAACGCTGCCTGCGCGCCAGTACGCGGCCGGAAGACGTGATTTTCGACCCCTTCATGGGTTCGGGCTCCACCGGCGTGGCTGCGCTACAATTGGGCCGCCGGTTCATCGGCAGCGAAATTGACGAGCGTTATTTCCTCCTCGCGCGCAAACGGTTGGGCGAGATCTCCGGACGGAAACATGACTGAGACACTGGAACTGGCGAAGGCATTGATCAACCGGCCGTCGGTGACGCCCGACGACGCCGGCTGCCAGGCGCTGATCGCCGCGCGGTTGCGGGCACTGGGCTTCAACATCGAGGCCATGATGTTCGCCGAGGTGGAGAACCTGTGGGCGCGGCGCGGCACTGCGCAGCCGTTGTTCGTGTTTGCGGGGCACACCGACGTGGTTCCCACCGGGCCGCGCGAGGCCTGGACCTCCGATCCGTTCGTGCCAGAGGTGCGCGATGGCAATCTCTACGGGCGCGGCGCGGCCGACATGAAGGGCAGCATCGCGGCGATGGTCACCGCCACCGAGCGCTTCATCGCGCGGCGTCCGCAACATCAAGGCTCGATTGCATTCCTGCTGACGAGCGATGAAGAGGGGCCGGCGGAGGACGGCACGGTAAAGGTCATCGACAAACTGCGCCGGCGCGGCGAGCAGATCGACTGGTGTCTGGTCGGCGAACCGTCGTCGGAGAAGAAAGTCGGCGACACCGCCAAAAACGGCCGGCGCGGCTCGCTCAACGGCACGCTACGGGTGCGTGGTGTGCAGGGGCACGTCGCCTACCCGCATCTCGCCAAAAATCCCGTTCACCTGGCCCTGCCGGCGCTGTCGGAGCTGGCAGCGATGACCTGGGATAAGGGCAACGCGCATTTTCCGCCGACGGGTTTTCAGATCTCCAACATCCACGGCGGCACCGGCGCGGACAACGTCATCCCCGGCGAACTGGAGGTACAGTTCAACTTCCGCTACTCGACGGAACAGTCGGATGACGGTTTGAAACAATACGTCGGGGATATTCTGCGCCGCCATCATCTGGACTACAGCATCGACTGGCGCCTGTCCGGCAAGCCGTTCCTGACTTCACACGGCAAACTCCTCGAGGCAGCGGGGCAGGCGGTCAAGCAGGTGCGCGGCATCACCCTGGAACTATCGACCGGCGGCGGCACCTCCGATGGCCGCTTCATCGCCCCGACCGGCGCGGAGGTCCTCGAGCTCGGTCCACTCAACGCCACCATCCACAAGATCGACGAGCACATTGCCGTTGCCGATCTCGACGCGCTCTCCACCATCTACGAAAAACTGCTGGAGCGCCTGCTGGCGGCGTGACGCAAGCCCGCCCCGGCGACGCGCGCATTGCCGATGACCGATCCCTGCCCCAGGTGCCACTACACGCGCCGGCCTGGCGATACGGCGCCGGACTGGCAGTGTCCCCATTGCGGTATCGCGATCGCCAAGTATCTGGCGCATCAGCGGCAGGCTCACACAGGTATGCCGCCAACCCAGTGGAATCCGCCGGCGCCCACCCGGCTCCAGGCGCAGGGAACAAGTGCACCCTGGCTGGTCGTGCTGGTGGTCGCCTGCATTTTATACGGCCTGTTCCATGCGACCGCCAGCCCGGATGTGCGGCTTGATGATCCAGGAACGCGCGCCGCTGTTTTCGCCCACACCGACTACAAGGTCGTCATGTACTCGACGGCATGGTGTCCCTACTGCGCCAGGACGCGGGCGTTCTTCAAAAGCCATCATGTCGACTACCTGGAGCGGGATATCGAACAAGACAGCGAGGCGGGCCGCGTTCATCGGGATGTGCTGCATGCCAGGGGCATTCCCGTCATCGTCATCGGCAATGAGGTGATCAGGGGATACGGCGAAGAAGCCATGCTGCAGGCTTTGGCGCGGCTGAACTGAAGCGCAATCTCGTGATTCGGCGACTCATTTGAAAGCAATGGTCTTGGTATGAATGCAGAAACCGCCATACACCGGTTTGTCAGCGCGGCGCGCGCGGGCAGGCTGGCCCGCGTGATCTCGCCACTGCCTTCCGGCTGGGCGGTCTTGGGCGATCCGCAAATCCTGCCGGGTTATTGCGTGCTGTACCCCGATCCCGTGGTCGCTGATCTGCATGAGCTTGCCAGCGATGCGCGCGCGCGATTCCTGGGTGACATGGCCGATCTCGGCGCCGCCGTGCTGACGGTCACCGGCGCGGCGCGCATCAACTACGAGATGCTGGGCAACGCCGAGCCGGCGCTGCATGCGCACGTCATCCCGCGTTACAGTACCGAGCCCGAAGCACTGCGCAGGCAGCCCGTCTGGCTGCATGACTGGCATGTTGCTCCGGCATTCGATCCGGCGCGCGATCGGCCGCTGATGGCGCGCCTCGCAGCCGCCCTGCGTCGTTCGGTTTGATAAAGACCGGCGTTCTTGACAGAATTCGACTTTCGCGACGCACCATAGCCCGGCCCGCTTCTAGGAGGTTTCATGTCCATGCGTTATCACGTGTTCATCCTTCCCGTCCTGCTGCTCGCCGCGTGCAGCCGCCATCACGACGAGGACAAGGGCAACAAGCCCGAGGGCTCCAGTGATGTCACCCAGCCCAAGGTGGTGCTCGAAGCGACGACCGCCCAGCCCGAACCGGTGCCCGCGACCAAGACTGCGCCCACGCCGCCCGCGGCCGGCGCCGCGAAGGCGCCGCCGGCTCCTCCCGCGCCGGATCCCTTCATCGTCCAGGCGCAGGCCAAGGCCGCCGAGATTGACAACAGTCTGAACACCCTGACCAAAAGCGAAGGGCGCTGGCAGGCCGGCAGTAATGAATCCACCTTCACCGCCTATTTCTCCGGCGCCAATCTGGTATACATCGAGGAACATTTGAACGCCGGTGATCGGGGTTCCTCGACCGGCAAATATTATTTCGACGGCGGCAACCTCACTTTCTACCAGGAGGAAGGCCAGTGGCGCGAATTCAATTCCCCGGCGCCGGTAAACGCACGCAAGATCGCGCGCAGCATGGTGTTTGACGCCAGCGGCAGGCTGACTGCCGCCTCGAAGACCGTGGATGACATCCCGGCTCCGATCAGCGAATACGAGGCGCTGCCGGTGCTGACGCGGGCGCAGAATCTGCATAACGTGGCCCGGCCGCCCGCGGCCGTGGCGGAAGCCGCCGCCGAGAAACCGGCGGCCAAGGGAAAAAACAAGGCTGCAAAGACCGCTGGAAAAGAAAGCCCCAAGGAGTCCGCGGGTTCAAAGATCAGCCTTGCCGGGGGGTCCAACGGAACCACGGTGTCAGGCACTGTAAGCGGGAAATCAGTGCGCGAGTACGTGATCACCGCCAAGGATGGCCAGACGCTGACACTCAAGCTTGACAGCGACCAGGGGGCCGCCACTTTCGGGGTTTACAGCAATCGCGGGGAGATCGTCTCCGATCTCAAGGATTGGTCGGCCAAACTGCATCGTGACGGCGACTATAAAATCCGCGTCAGCGCCGGTTCAGGTCAGAACATTGCCTATCACTTGAGCGTGAACCTGCAATAGCCGTGTTGACGGGCCTGAATTATTTTTTACTGGAACGGATGCCGCCCTTGGTCAGTTCCGCGGGATTGAGCAGGCGCCTGAGTTCCTTCTCCGACAGCGAGGTCATTGCCCTGGCGACCTCGAGGATGGGTTTCTTCTCCTTGTAAGCCCGCTTGGCGATTTTTGCGCCCAGTTCATAGCCAATCACCGAATTCAAGGCCGTCACCAATATGGGGTTGCGGTCGAGGGCGTCGTTCAGCCGCTCGCGGTTCACAGTGAATCCCGCAATCGTCTTGTCCGCCAGCAGACGCGAGGCATTGGCGAGGATTTCCATGCTCTGGCAGAGATTGTAGGCAATCACCGGCAGCATCACGTTCAACTGGAAATTGCCCGCCTGGCCGCCGAGGGTGATGGTGAGGTCATTGCCGATCACCTGCGCACAGACCATGCACACCGCCTCCGGGATGACGGGATTCACCTTGCCGGGCATGATGCTGCTGCCGGGCTGGAGGACGGGCAGCGTGATCTCGGCGAGGCCCGCCAGCGGCCCGCTGTTCATCCAGCGCAGATCGTTGGCGATCTTGGTGAGGCTCACGGCGATGGTCTTCAACTGGCCGCTCATCTCCACCGCCGCATCCTGTGAACTCAGTCCTTCAAAGTGATTGCTCTTCGATTTGAACGGCACGCCGGTCAACTCGGTCAATTCCGCGGCCACGCGCGAGCCGAATTCAGGGTGCGCGTTGATGCCGGTGCCGACGGCGGAGCCGCCCTGCGGCAGGGCGTTCAGGCGCTCCAGCGCCGGGTGCAGGCGCTCGATGCCGTGGCGGACCTGCGCCTCCCAACCGGAGAGTTCCTGGGCGAACGTCACCGGCATGGCGTCCATCAAGTGCGTGCGCCCCGTCTTGACGACGCTTTTCAGTTTTGCACCGCGGCGGGCGATGGTGTCGGCCAGGTGCTCCAGCGCCGGGATCAGATCGCGCGTCACCAGCAGACAGCCGCTGACATGGATGGCCGTCGGCACCACGTCGTTGCTGCTCTGCCCCATGTTGACGTGATCATTCGGATGTACTTTCCGGCCCAGGCGCTGCGTCGCCAGATTGGCGATCACCTCGTTGGCGTTCATGTTCGAGCTGGTGCCGGAACCGGTCTGGAAAACATCGATCGGGAAATGCGCGTCGTGCCGGCCTTTCGATACCTCGAGCGCGGCGGACTGTATGGCCTTCGCCATGGGCTTCTCCAGCAGGCCCAGGTCGAGATTGGCCCTGGCGGCAGCCGACTTGATGAGCCCGATGGCCTCAATGAAGGCGCGCGGCATGCGCAAACCGCTGACGGGGAAATTGTCCACGGCGCGCTGCGTCTGCGCCGCATAGAGCGCGTCCACCGGCACGCGCACCTCGCCCATGCTGTCCTTCTCGACGCGGTGGCCTTTTTTACTCATCGTGAATCCCCGGGATGAACGCAGTGCAATTATAACAGTACGAATACCGGTTCAATCTCGAAAAAACAAAAAGGGCGCCGTAGCGCCCTTCCGCAATGCAGCGAAACAGATGTGTTATGACTTCTGCGTTGTCGAGACGGCCTCCGCGGCTTGAGGCTGAATGTCGAATTCCTCCACGTATTTGCCGCCCTTGGAGTCCTCCACCTCGGCCTTCAGCCTGCCGCCCTGGCCGGGCTTGAAGAAGAAGCGGTAACTCGGGTCGGCACTGATGGAAATGCCGGTTTCCGCCGTCATCACGACCTTGTCGTTGTAGGTCAGTTTCAGCTTGTCGATGTAATGCGGCGGCACGATGTTGCCGGTGCGCTGATTGACCGACATGCCGGTGAAGTTCGGATGGCTGATGTTGAGCTGCCCGACCTCGGTTTGATCCGCCAGCACGTCGCCGACGGTGCGAAATTTCATCCTGCCGGCAGTCTTCAGCGCCTCATAGATGTCGCCGCCGAAGGGATCGGAACAGCCGCCGGAGGCCTTCACATAGTTGGTCACCATGTGGTGCTCGCCGTTGTTCAGCACCGCTATCGCGCGTACGTTGGTGTACTTGTCTATGCGTATGCGCATGGACAGGTCCGCCTTGCCCATATCCACCGTGGTATGGAATACGCCCACCAGCGGCTCCGGGTTTTGATCGACGATGAGATAGATATCCTTGATATAACGCTCCGCCGTCTGTGGAATCTTCGCAATGATGGAGACCGGTGTCAGCGACGCATCCTCGGCCCGGTAGGGCGTGGTCATGTCGATGACGGTCTTGTCCTCGACGATGTTCATGTCCTTGAAGTACTTGTCCTTGAGAAACGCGTCCCAGACGCTGATCGGCGACTGTTCCGCCCGGGCACAAACACCCGCCAGCGCCAGGCTCAGAACCATGGCCATCTTGACTGCCATTCGATTAAACATGTCTGCTCTCCTCTACTGCGTTAACCTGTTTGACTGCAGAACCGGAAGAGGTTCATTCCCATTCCAGTTCATGAAAAACACGGATCACGTTGCGCCGGTGATGCTGCTCCCAGAGCTGCCATTTCATGGCCTGCGGCATTCCCACCTGCGTCATCGCCACCTCCATCGGCACGCCCTGTTTGATCATTCCACGCACTTGATCCACCAGCATCTGCAAATAACCGCGCTCCTGGTCCAGCGCGCCCACCAGGTCGTTGGTCACCGACCCGTGGCCTGGGATGGCCAGTTTCACCTTTTCCCGTTTGAGGTCATCGATGACCTTCAGCCAGCCCAGAACGCTCCCGTCCAGCGACGGAATTCTCTCCCGGAACAGCAGGTCCCCCGTCCATAATGTGTTCGTGTCCTCATCCAGCACCGTCAAATCCGCGCTGGAATGCGCCTTGGGATAGGATGTTAGCAGCAGCCGCTTGCCGCCCAAATCCAGTTCCAGAGTCTTTTCCACCCCCTGATCCGGGCCTATCACCTGATCCGGGCTGGGGGGCACGCCCAAATCCTCCGGGTAATTTTTGACGAAGAACTCCCGGTTGGCCCGCATGGCCTCGGCCAGCGCCGCGTTGCCGATGAAGATCGGTTTGTCATCCTTGAAGGCATAATTGCCCAGCACGTGATCGACGTGCACATGCGTGTTGATGACGTAACATACAGGCAGCCGGGTTTTTTCACGCACCGCCTCCCGCAACTGCCGGCCAATCTTGATCGAACCGCCCGTATCCACCACCGCCACGCATTTGCCGCCCACAATGAAACCGATGTTTGCGATGTCATCGTGTTGCGGGTCTTCAAACGTCACATGTTTGCCGAAGTGGACGTAATTACCCGGCGCCACTTCCTGCACGGCCAGCGCGGCGTCCGCCGCCACGGCGCCTGCCGCCAGCCAGCCGGACAGCAGCAGGAGCATTCCATGAAACAGGCGGCGCCGCACGAGTGACATTACCTATCAAGCCGGTTTTTACGCCTGGAAACGACCGGCGCCAATCCAGCCAGCAACACCGCGATGGCATCCACCAGGCGCGCGCGCTCGTTGAATGCACGCGCCGCCACCATCGCACCCTCCAGCGTGGCCATCCAATTCTGCGCCAGCTGGCTGGATTTGACGGCCGGCGGGTATTTCCCCTGCGCGCGCACCTGTTCGATGTTTTCCGCCACCCAATGCTCGCCATGCCTCCAGAATTCACACACCTCGCGCCGCACCGCAGGTGGAATCTCATCCTGACCCATCGCCAGCATGCACATCGGACACAAACGATCGGCGCTGCCCAGCGTATCCAGAAAAATGCCGCAGAATTTCTCCAGGCGCCGCAGGGGATCGGAGGTGCCGGTATCGATCTCTGCCAGAGCGGTGCTGAATTGTTTCCTGACGCGCGTCACGATGGCATGGGCGAGATCGGCCTTCGTGGGATAGTAATAATGAATGCTCGCGGTGCGTATACCGACGCGGGAGGAAATATCGCGGTAGCTGAACGCCTGCAGTCCACCCTTCTGCAGCATGTCCTGCGCGACATCGAGGATCAACTCCGGCGTGCTCATGCGGCCTCCAAAGACACTATCTATCTACTGGTAGATAGAATACTCGCGAAAACTGCTGTTGTCCATGGCGGATTAACTGTCGAGGATTGATTCGACGGCCCGGGCTTTATAACCAACTGATTGTTATGATTTGGTTTTTTAATTCCCCGCATCTTGCTATGCTTATCGCGAACCCCGGGTAAAAATTACAATCACCAAGCCTGACCCCATGAGTACGCAGGAAAAATCGCTGTACATGACCGTGTTGATGACGCCGGACATGGCGAATTTCTCCGGCAAGGTGCACGGCGGCGCCATCCTCAAGCTGCTGGATCAAGTCGCCTATGCCTGCGCCGCCCGTTATTCCAAGGGTTATGTGATCACCGCCTCGCTCGATCTGGTGCAATTCAAGGAACCGCTGGAGGTGGGCGAACTGGTGACCTTCATGGCCAATGTCAATTACACCGGCAATACGTCGATGGAAGTCGGCATCAAGGTCGTCGCCGAAAATCTGCACACCAAGACCAAGCGCCACACCAGCTCCTGCTACTTTACAATGGTCGCCATGGACGACGCCGGCAGACCCCGCAGTGTGACGCCGCTGGAGATCACCACGGAAACCGAGCGCAAGCTTTTTGAGGCGGCGGTCATGCGCAAGGGGATGCGCCAGGAGATTACCGAACGCAACCGCGCCCTGCATGTGGGCATACCGGAACAATAAAGACGTCATTCCCATCCCTGTTCTCAACGGAGTAAAGATCATGAAAACCGCGCCGCAAATCACCATCCGCAAAGAAGCCGCCTTGATCATGGCCCGCTGCCTGAAGGAGAGCATTCGCGCCATCGACCGCGAACTGAAAAAGACCAAGGACACGGCGGTCGGCGAAATGACCATGGCCGTCCTGCATACCAAACGCAAGGCCCTGCGCTCCGCTTACGATGAACTCAAGGCTGCCGGACTGGAAATGGAAGACACCACCATTCAGAACTGGTGACGGCCGGAACTATCGACGGTCGCCCGCTGAAATCCTGGAGATTGTCACCGCATCCGATGAATGCATCGCGATCGCCGGAAAACTGGCAGCAGCTGTCATGTCCCATCTGCGAGGGCGTTGCCTTCACCCGGCTTTTTGAAAAGGGCGGCGAACCTTTCGTGCGCTGCAATGGTTGCACGCTGATCATGATCAATCCCCGGCCGCTGTATTCGGACATCATCCATACCTATACCCACGGCTACAGCACTCACTACATCGACAAGCATGAAAAAAAGCTCCGCCGGGCCGGAAAGATGGTCCGCCGGCTGTCGGGAATTGTGCCGCGCGGGCGCTGGCTGGACATCGGCTGTTCCGCGGGATTCACGTTGCAGGCCGCCCGCGCCGCGGGCTTCGATCCCTACGGCGTCGAGGTCGATCCGCTGGGGGTGAAATACGCGACCGAGGTCTTCGGTTTGAAAAACATCTTTCTCGGATCCTTGGAAGAGCAGAATTTCCCCGATGGGTTTTTCGACGTCATCACCGTCGTTGAAGTCATCGAACACGTCCCCAATCTGAACAGGTTTTGCGCGGAGATGAAAAGAGTATTGTCGCCAACCGGGATCATCTATCTCACGACGCCGGACGTGGCGCACTGGCGCACGCCCAAACCGCTGCACCGCTGGGAAGCGATACTGCCGTCACAGCATCTTTATTATTTCAGCAAGGACACGTTGCAGCGGCTGCTGGAAAAACACGGCCTGAAAATCGTCAAGAAGCGCTTCAATCTCAAACCGGGGATCAAGGTCAATGTCACACACGCCGATCATGGGCATCAGCACCCGGGCGCCTTTAAAAGTGGCGATAACCGGTTCGTTCGAGAGTAACCGCCCCACCCTCCGACGCAGTCAGATGTAAACCTTTGCCCGCGGTGATTTCGCCCACGCGCGTCAAGGTGCAGCCGCATCGAACCCCGATTTCAGCCAGGCTTGCCTCCCGCGCCGGCGGCACGGTGAAGCACAGCTCGTAGTCATCGCCACTGCTCAAGGCATACCGCTGTGCGGCCGCCCTGTCGAGTGCCTTCAACGCGGGTGAGAGCGGCAATCGATCCACCTCGACATGCGCGCCGACGCGGCTTCGCTCCAGGATATGCCCCAGATCGGCGGCGAAACCATCGGAGATGTCGACGGCGCCGCTGGCTATACCGCGCAACGCCAGTCCCAACGCCACTCGCGGCATGGGCCGCAGCAGGCGCCGTCTTGCGGCATCGTCCGCACCACGCCAGTTTTCCAGCGCGAAACCGGCATCACCCAGGGTGCCACTGACATAGATCGCGTCGCCCGGGCGGGCGCCGTCGCGCCGCAGGGCCCCGCCCTCCGGCACGAAACCGATCACGGTGAGCGTGATATTGAGCGGCCCACGTGCGGTGTTGCCGCCGACGAGCGCCACGCCGTGCGCCTCCGCCAGCTCAAAGAAGCCCGCCGAAAAACCGGTGAGCCATTCCTCATCCGCCGCCGGCAGCGTCAGCGCGAGGATGACCCAGGCGGGTTCCGCGCCCATGGCCGCCAGATCGCTCAGGTTGACGGCCAGCGCGCGATAGCCGATGCCGGCCGGCGCGGCATCCTCGCGGAAATGCACGCCGGCGATCAGCGTGTCGGTGGACACCGCCAGCTCCTGTCCGGGCGGCGGTCGCAGCAACGCCGCGTCATCGCCGATGCCCAGCGCCACGTCTCCGCGGCGGACGGGCCGCTCAAAATAGCGCGAGATCAATTCGAATTCGGAGAGCGGCATGGTGGCTGGATTATAACGGAGTACAGAAGCCGGCCTGCCGCGGGAGAATCAGCTGGCGGCGATTTCCTGGGGCCGCAGTTGATGCGCCAGCTTGTCGAGCGTGGTGTTGATGTAGCGGTGGCCCTGCTCGGCGCCGAACATCTTCTCGAGTTCAATGGCCTCGTTGATGACGACGCGCCAGGGCACCTCCGGACAAAAATGAAACTCGTAGGCGCCGATGAGCAGAATGGCGCGCTCCACCGGATCGAGTTCGCGCCAGGGGCGGTTCAATACCGGCAACAGGTCCTGCTCCAGTTCGATGGCGTGGGCGGGAATCTCGCGCGCCAGCAGGCGGAAATAATC
Organism: Gammaproteobacteria bacterium; assembly: GCA_035501935.1. NCBI lineage: Bacteria > Pseudomonadati > Pseudomonadota > Gammaproteobacteria > Gammaproteobacteria bacterium. Next base: position 43,818 of record DATJVC010000019.1, read on the forward strand.
CAGATCAACGTGCACGACTTCGCGTTCGGCGATGAACTCGTTCAGGATGTCCGCCGGGTCCTGCCCGGCCAGCTGCCATTGATACAGCGCCTGCACAGCGCAGCGGCGCGCCCGCGCCCGCGCCCGGTGATCAATGACTGTCGCCGGCGCGGAAATACTGCTCATTTGGTCAGCGCCCGCAGCACGTTCACCATTTCGATGGCGGCGCGCGCCGCGTCGGCGCCCTTGTTGCCCACCTCGCCGCCGGCCCGCGCCGCCGCCTGCGGCAGCGTCTCGGTGGTCAGCACGCCAAAGATGACGGGCACGTCGAGATCGGCGCTGACTTCGGCCACGCCGCGGGCGCACTGGCCGGCGATGTAGTCGAAGTGCGGGGTCTCGCCGCGGATGACGGCGCCGAGCGCAATCAACACGTCGCAGTCGCCCTGCGCCGCCATCCGCCGGGCGACAAACGGAATTTCAAAGGCGCCGGGCACGCGGACCACGGTGATGTCCTTTTCCACCACGCCGCCGGCGCGCAGCGTCTCGATGCAACCCTTGAGCAGGGCATCGGCGATGGCACTGTTGAACCGGCTGGCAATGACGCCCACACGGACGGATTTGCCGGTCTTCTCTCCACCTGTGATTTGCGTCATTTCGGCCATTGCCGCCTCACGTCAGATAATCCACCACTTCGAGACCAAAACCGGACAACGCATTGTACTTGCGCGCGCGGCTCATCACGCGCATCTTTCTCACGCCCAGGTCCGCCAGGATTTGGGCACCCAACCCAATGGTGCGCAGATTGTCCTGGCCCGCGGGCGGCGCGGGTTCCGCGGTCGCGGCATCGCCCTCCCACTGCCGGGCCTGCAGGACCAAATCTCCCGGCTCGAACTGGTGCCGGAGGATGACGACCACCCCGAAGCCCTCCTTCGCGACCCGCTGCAAGGCCTCGCGCAACGACCAGCCGCGCGGCGGATGGCAAGCCGTGAGATCATATAGCGGATTTTCAACATGCACGCGCACCGGCGTCGGCCGCCCGGCGTCGATGCCGCCCTTGACCATCGCCAGATGCACGTGTCCCAGCACGGTGTCGCGATAGGCCACGACTTGAAACTCGCCGAATTCTGTTGACTTTTTGGCGATCGCCACGCGCTCGATGGTACGACCGTGGTGAATCCGGTAGCGGATCAGATCGGCAATGGTGCCCATCTTCAAACCGTGTTCGCGGGCCATGACCTCCAGATCGGGCCGCCGCGCCATGCTGCCGTCCTCTTTCAGGATCTCGACGATCACCGCCGCCGGTTCGAGGCCCGCGAGCCGCGCCAGATCGCAGCCGGCCTCGGTGTGGCCGGCGCGGCGCAGGACGCCGCCCGGCTGCGCCATCAGCGGGAACACATGACCTGGCTGCACGAGGTCGGAAGGTTTGGCCTCCGCCGCCACCGCCGTGCGTATGGTGAGCGCGCGATCGGCGGCGGAGATGCCGGTGGACACGCCGCGCGCCGCCTCGATGGAAACGGTGAAATTCGTGCCCTCATGATAATACGTGTCGCGCACCATCAGCGGCAGGCCGAGCCGCTGGCAGCGTTCGCGCGTCAGCGTCAGGCAAATCAACCCGCGCCCGTAACGGGCCATGAAATTGACGTCCTCCGGCCGCACGCGTTCCGCGGCCATGAGCAGATCGCCCTCGTTCTCGCGGTCTTCATCGTCCATGATGATGACCATGCGGCCGCGGATGATCTCGTCGATGATTTCCTCGGTGTCGCTGATCGTCATGGCGCGATTATACCGTGCACGACACCGCCCGCGATTTATTTATGCGTGTCCACCCGCGCAGCGAGCAGCCCGTCGAGATAGCGGGCGACCAGATCCACTTCGATGTTGACGCGGTCAGCCACCCGGTAGCCGCCGCACAGCGTCTGCGTGCGGGTGTGCGGCACAATCTGCACGGAAAAGGCGTTGTCCTGCACTTCATTCACCGTCAGGCTGACGCCATCCACGCACACCGACCCCTTGCGCACGATGAACTTCTTCAATTCCTCCGGCGCGATGATGGCCAGTTCCAGCGCGTCGTTCTGCATCTCACGCGCCAGAATTTTGCCGACACCGTCGACGTGGCCGCAGACCAGATGGCCGTCCAGGCGCCGCCCCGCCACCACGGCGCGTTCCAGATTGACCCGATCTCCCGCCGACAGCGAGCCCAGTGTCGTGCAATGCAGGGATTCCGGCGACACGTCCACCGCAAATCCCGCTGCTTCGACGGCCGCCACGGTCAGGCACGCACCGTTGACGGCAATACTGTCCCCCACTTTAAGTTCGGCAGGTGGGATCGCGCCCGGCTCGAGGACCAGCCGCAGGTGGCCGCCCGCCGGCTGTGCCTGCGTGATGCGTCCCAGGGTTTCAACAATGCCGGTGAACATGGTTGTGTTTACCTTTGCTTTGGCGCCAGTATAAGGCGCAAATCCGTGCCGCAGACGCGCACGTCCCGCCAATGCCATTCCGGCGCGTCCGCCAGTGTATCGAATGGCGGAAACTCGGCCATGGCGCGGGCGTCGTGTCCCAGCAGTTTGGGCGCGACATAGGCGATCAGTTCATCGGCCAGGCGCGATTGCAGGAAGGCGCCGGTCAATCGCGGGCCGGCCTCCACCCACACCTCGTTGATCTCCCGCTGCGCCAGCCGTTGCAACACCACGGTCAAATCCAGCCGACCGTCCGGCGCCGGGAGAGTTTCGATCCCGGCGCCGGCGGCTAGCAATTTTTTCGTGCGTTCATCATCCGCCGTGGCGGTAAAAATCAGCACCCGACCGGGTTCGGTCAGCAGGCGCGCCTTTGGCGGGGTGCGCAATTTCGCATCCAGCACCACGCGCAACGGCTGCTCGCGCAGGCCTTCGAGCGCGTCGGGTTCGCGCACGTTCAAGCGCGGGTCATCGGCCAGCACCGTGCCGACGCCGGTCACGACGGCGCAGCTTCGCGCCCGCCAGCGTTGCACGTCGCGCCGCGCCGCCGCGCCGGTGATCCATTGGCTCCCTCCGCCTGCGAGCGCCGCACGGCCGTCCAGCGACATGCCCGCCTTGACGCGCACGTAAGGCCCGCCGCCGCGCATGCGCCGCAGGAATCCCGCGTTCAAATTCTCCGCCTCGCCGGCGAGCAGACCCGCGCGGGTGGCAATGCCGGCCGCGCGCAGGATCGCCAGCCCCTCGCCGGTCATTTTTGGATTGGGATCTTCCGTGGCCGCCACGACTTCGCGCACGCCGGCGTCAATCAAGGCGGTGGTGCAGGGTCCGGTGCGGCCCTGATGGCGGCAGGGTTCCAGCGTGACGTAGCACGTCGCGCCGCGGGCCTCCGCCCCCGCCGCCTGCAAGGCGACGATCTCGGCGTGCGGCCCGCCGGCGTAGGCATGCCAGCCTTCGCCGATGACGCGGCCATCCTTCACCAACACGCAGCCCACGCGCGGATTGGGACGCGCGCCCGAGAGGCCACGTACGGCCAGTTGCAGGGCGCGCGCCATGTGGCCGTAATCATCCGCCGTAAACGGGGAGGCGGTCATAAACACGATTGGAAATTTATGGTTGGTGGTCTGTCAGCGCTTCCCGCGACCCGCGGGCGCGCGCGTTGGCGTTTTCTTTTTCCCGGCGCGCTTGCCGCTCTCGGCCGGCGCGGGTGGCGGAGCCCCGCCTTCAGGCAGAGCCAGATGCAGTTGGCTGCGCTTGACCTCGGGCGGGAGGACATTCTCCAGACCGGCGATTTCATCCAGAAAGGCGCGCACGTCGCCGAAGCTGCGGTAAACGGACGCGAAACGGATGTAGGCCACGTGATCGAGATCGCGCAACTCCTCCATCACCCAGTTGCCGATGCGGCCGGACTGTATTTCACGCTCGCCGCTCTCGCGCAGGCGGCGCTTGATGCGGGCGATGGCCGCGTCCACCTTCTCGGTCTCCACCGGCCGCTTGCGCAGTGCGCGATCCATGCCGGCGCGCAGCTTTTCCTCGCTGAACGCCTCACGCGCCTTGTCGCGCGACTTGATGATGCGCGGCATGCTGAGCTCGGCGGTTTCATAGGTGGTGAAGCGCTCCTTGCAACGCTCGCACTGCCGCCGTCGCCGCACTTGCTCGCCTTCATTGGCGAAGCGGGAGTCGATGACGCGGGTGTCAATATGGGTGCAGTACGGGCAGCGCATGTGGGCGAACGTGCCGTTTCAAACCCATGCCAATCTTCAGCGCCTGGCCTTCCTTCTCTTCACCGTCCGGCGGCGGGCCGCCGGGCGTTTCTTTTTCACGGGCGTTTTCTTTTTCGAGGCCCTCCTTTTCGGCGCTTTTTTTACCACGGGTTTCTTTTTCCGGGCAACGGTCGCCGGTGCGGCCTTGCCGTAAACCGGGAAGGCCTTGCATAGGTCCAGCACCTTCTTCTTGATGCCCTCCACCACGGACTCATTGCCCATGTTGTCGATGATGTCGCACATCCAGTTCGCGACCGTCCTCGCCTCGCCTTCCCTGAAACCGCGGGAGGTGGCGGCCGGCGTGCCGACCCGGATGCCGCTGGTCACGAACGGCGATTGCGGATCGTTCGGCACGGCGTTCTTGTTGACGGTGATGTTGGCGCGGCCCAGCGCCGCGTCGAGGTCCTTGCCGGTGATCTTCCTGGCGATAAGATCGACCAGCATCAGGTGATTGTCGGTGCCGCCGGAGACGATCTTGACGCCGCGATCCATGAAGGTCTTCGCCATCACCTGGGCGTTTTTCTTGACCTGCTGCTGGTAGGTCTTGAACTCCGGCTGCATGGCCTCCTTGAAGGCCACGGCCTTGGCGGCGATGACGTGCATCAGCGGCCCGCCCTGAATGCCCGGGAACACGGCGCTGTTGAGTTTCTTCTCGATCTCCTCGTTGCGGCGGGCCAGCAGCAGACCGGCGCGCGGCCCGCGCAGGGTCTTGTGGGTGGTGGTGGTCACCACGTCGACGATCTTGATGGGATTGGGATACAAACCGGTCGCCACCAGCCCGGCGACATGGGCGATGTCGGCGACCAGGTAGGCGCCCACCTTGTCGGCGATGTCGCGGAACCGCTGCCAGTCCAGAATGCGCGAGTAGGCGGAGAAGCCGGTCATGATCATCTTCGGCCGGTGTTCGAGCGCCAGCCGCTCGGCGGCGTCGTAGTCGATCTCGCCGGTGGCGGGATTGAGGCCGTATTGCACGGCGTTGTACTGTTTGCCGGAAAAGTTCACCTTGGCGCCATGGGTGAGATGGCCGCCGTGCGCCAGGCTCATGCCCATGATGACGTCGCCGGGATTGAGCAGCGCGAGGTAAACGGCGCCGTTGGCCTGCGATCCGGAGTGCGGCTGCACGTTGGCGTAATCCGCGCCGAACAACTGCTTGGCGCGATCGATGGCCAGTTGTTCGACGACGTCCACGTATTCGCAACCGCCGTAATAGCGCTTGCCGGGGTAGCCCTCGGCGTATTTATTGGTAAGCACGGTGCCGTGGGCCTCCAGCACCCTGGGGCTCACGTAGTTCTCGGAGGCGATCAGCTCAATGTGCTCCTCCTGCCGCAGCAGTTCGTTTTGTATCGCGGCCCATAATTCATTGTCGAAACCGGCTATTTTCATCGTTGCGCTGAACATCGTCTTGTCCTCGATTTTTCAAGTCTGAAATGAATCTGGGGCGGTGGCGCCCGGGGTTGCACAGAGTAACAAAAATCAACTTCCGGCGCACGGCGCTTTGCCCATGATTTTGCCAGCGCTGCGTCCGGGTGCCGTGGGAGTCTGTGTTATATTTCCGCCCCGCATGTCCGCCATCGAATCCCTTTTGCAACGCCTGGAGCAACTGCTGGTTCGCATCGAGGCCAGGCTGCCGCCGCTGCCGACCGCCGTCGACTGGTCGGCCACGGCCTATTGCTGGCGGCGGGAGGCGTTTTACGGCTATTTGCAGGCGGTCACCGCCTCCGCCATTCCCCGCCTCGACGATTTACTGTGCATCGACGACGCCAAACAACGCGTCGTGGCCAATACCCGCCAGTTTCTGGCCGGCGCCCCGGCCAACCACGCACTGATTTGGGGGCCGCGCGGCACCGGCAAGTCCTCGATCATCAAGGCGCTGCTGACTGAATTCGCGGATCAGGGGCTGCGGCTCATCGAGGTGGATCGCGATCATCTCGCCGATCTGCCCGACATCATCGAACGGCTGGCCAATCGTCCGGAATGGTTCATCCTGTTTTGCGATGATCTCTCGTTCGAGGCCCAGGATACGCGCTACAAGGCGTTGAAGGTCATCCTCGACGGCTCCGTGCGCGCGGGCGCCGCCAATGTCCTGGTCTATGCCACCTCCAACCGCCGGCACCTGCTGCCGGAATCGCAGCGCGACAACTGGGAGGCGCAGATGATCGATGGCGATCTGCACCACGGCGAATCCGTCGAGGAACGCATCTCGCTCTCGGAGCGCTTCGGTCTGTGGCTGCCGCTGCATCCCTTCAGCCAGGAGGAATACCTGCGCATCGTCCACCACTGGTTGCAACGGTTGGGCGCTCCCGGTGCGGGCGAGACGGTCGAGCAGGCCGCGCTGCAATGGGCCCTGCGGCAGGGCTCGCGCAGCGGCCGCAGCGCATGGCAGTTTGCCAGAGACTGGGCGGGCCGGGCGGCGGTGCCATCGCCATGACCGACAGCACTGAGCTGGAAAAAATCCGCCGCGTTCAGGGCGACGCCGAGCGGCTCTACGCCCGCCCCGAAATCGAACTCGCCCTCGATCGCACGGCAACGGTCATCGCCGCCCGGCTGGGCGGCACCAATCCGTTGCTGCTGGTGGTCATGCACGGCGGCGTGGTATTCGCCGGCCATCTGCTGACCCGCCTGACGTTTCCATTACAGGTGGATTACGTGCACGTCACCCGCTATCACGGCGGCACGCAGGGCCGCGATCTGCACTGGCTGCGTCCGCCACCCGATTTGTTGTCCGGCCGCACCGTGCTGCTGGTGGACGACATCCTCGATCAAGGCACGACGCTGGCCGCGATCGCCGCGCGCTGCAAGGCGAACGGCGCTGCCGCGGTATACATGACGGTGCTGGTCGAGAAGGACATCGCCCGCCGCAACGGCCCGGCACATGCGGATTTCGCCGCGCTGCATGCCCCCGATCGATACCTGTTCGGCTGGGGCATGGACTACCACCATTATCTACGCAATGCGGACGGCATCTACGCCGTGCGGGAGGATCAGCGATGAGTAGTTCCAAAACCAGCAAATCAATCGCCATCATCGGCGGCAGCGGCCTGCAACGATTGCCCGACCTCAAGATCACGCGCGAAGATCGCGTGGACACGCCCTACGGTGCGCCCTCGGCGCCGCTGATCCACGGCGAGTTCGCCGGACGTCGAGTGATCTTTCTCACCCGCCACGGCGCGGGACACACCCTGCCGCCGCACCTCATCAACTACCGCGCCAACATCCACGCCCTGAAGTCGGCGGGCGTGAGCGGCATCATCGCCGTGGCGACGGTCGGCGGGATTACCATCGAGATGCGCCCGGAGCGCATCGTCATACCGGATCAGATCATCGATTACACTTACGGCCGCGCGCACACCTTCTTCGAGGGCGACGACACACCGGTGACGCACGTCGATTTCACGAGGCCCTACGATCCCTCATTGCAACAGCAGTTGATCGACGCGGCCGCAACTGCGGGAATCGACGTGGTTCCGCACGGCGTTTATGGCGCAACGCAGGGGCCGCGACTGGAAAGCGCCGCCGAGATCGACCGCATGGAACGCGACGGCTGCGACATCGTCGGCATGACCGGCATGCCGGAGGCCGGGCTGGCGCGCGAGCTGGGGATTCCTTACGCCTGCTGCGCGGTGGTAGTCAATCGTGCCGCCGGCCGCTGCGCGGCGACCATCACGCCGCAGATCATCGAGGCGCATCTCAACGCCGGCATGACGCAGGTCGTCGCCCTCCTCCGCGCCACCTTGTCCCTCAACACCAGTTAACCTTTATCGCCCTTGAAAGCAGAAAGATAGTGGCGCGTTCCCTTTCATCATCACTCTTGCGAAAGCAGCTGCCGCAAAACGCATATGTGTTGAATTTTTTACGTCGATATGAGCTTCCTCTAGAATTTTCTCGTATGGCTGCCAAGCTGTGAAAGGTGCTGGTGAATATAGAGCAGCAGAGAATCGTTTATAAAGCTCTTCCCGATCGTAGGTAGAGGATTGTTCATAGAGAGATTGAATGCCTGTTACAGTTTCTTCCAATACCAACTCTCCGTTCTCGCCTTCTTTTATAGCTGATGCGCTCATGTGCGTTCCTCGTGTCGTTTAAGATATTAATAAATTTAGCACGAGGCTCATATATGTAAAATTTGCCTAAGAAAACAGTTTGTTATAAAAATATGTGTGGCGTGTCACGTTTATTTTGGTCGACTATTCGCTGCCGGTGGTGCGGGTGACTTGCATCAAGACACCGAATTGATCACCGTCGAAGTAATGCAACTCGCCGAATTTCACAGCGCGTGTTTCTATAATCGAGGTGACATCGCCGCCGTCGCGGCAGGTCAGGTCGACTCCGACGTTGAGCAGATCGCTGACCTTCAGGCGCATTGCGCCGTCCACGATCGGTGCTGCATCCCCGGCTTCCGTTGCGGTTGAGGTGATGCGCACGGCGCGGGACTCGCTGCGCCGCTGTATCCAGCCGGTGTGCACCAGCGGCGTGCGGCCGGAACGTTTGAGTTTCTGCTCCGCGCCTGAAAGCTGGAACCTTCCCGGCGTCAGCAAGCCGATACTGTCGGTGCCGGGCGTCACGGCATTGGAGTAATCCGACGGCGCCTTGTTGTTGCTCTCATCATGAGTTGCCGCAGCATCCATCGCGTTCCGCTCGAAGACGATGATCTCGACCTGATAGCCGGAATCCGCCGCTGCCCCCAGCGGTGCGGCGGCAAGCGCGGACAAGATCAGCATCCATGCTTTCAAAATATTTTTACTTGTCTTGTTCATAACTTTGAATATTAAAACTCATCCCAAAACTACACCAGAGTATGAAAGCCGTTCGCCCTAAGGTATCGAAGGGCGAATATTATCAAGCACATTAAGTCGTTCGTGCTTCGATATCCTTCGATACCTCAGGATGGGCCTCAGCACGAACGGCATTTTTTGAAATGGTTCATGATAAAAATCACGCGGCCCGCCGGATTCCGAACCGTTCCACCAGTTGCCGTAGTTCCTCAATGCGGACGTCGAACTCCGGCAGTTCCTTGATGATACGTAACTTGTCGGCGCCATCCAACCGGTAACACTTTGGCTGCTGCTGGATGAGCCGCAGCACCGCCTGCGGATCAAGGTTGGGCCGTTCGTGAAACAGGACGCGGCCGCCGCGCTCACCCAAGTCCACCTTGCGTATGCCAAGCGGCTGTAACAATAATTTCATCTCCGCCAGCCGGAAAAGATTAAGCGCCGGTTCGGGCAGGTGGCCGAAACGGTCTATGACCTCCTCCCGCAGCGTGATCAGGCCGGCGGCGTCCCTGACGCCGGCGATGCGCTTGTAGAGCATGAGCCGCGCATGCACGTCCGGCAGGTAATCGGCGGGGAACAGCGCCGGCGCGTGCAGTTCAATCTCGACGCCGGTTGCAACCTCCGCTTCCGCCGGCATCTTGCCGCTCCTGAGACTCGCCACGGCGCGATCCAGCAATTCCATATACAGACCGTAGCCGATCTCCTGAATGTGGCCGCTCTGTTCCTCGCCCAGGATCTCCCCGGCGCCGCGGATCTCCAAGTCGTGGGTCGCGAGCGTAAAGCCGACGCCCAGTTCCTCCAACGCGGCGACCGCCTCCAGCCGCCTGGCCGCGTCCGCCGACAACCCGCGGATGGAAGGCACCAGCAGATAGGCGTAAGCGCGGTGATGGGAGCGGCCCACGCGGCCGCGCAACTGGTAGAGCTGCGCCAGACCGAACTTGTCGGCGCGGTGGATGATCAGCGTGTTGGCCGTCGGGATGTCGATGCCCGTTTCGATGATCGTGGTGCAGACCAGCACGTTGAAGTGGCGGTGGTAGAAATCGAGCATGACCCGCTCCAGATCGCGCTCGCGCATCTGGCCGTGCGCCACGCGCACGCGCGCCTCCGGCAACAACGTGGCCACCTTGCGGGCCATCTCTTCGATGCTGTCCACGTCGTTGTGCAGGAAAAAGACCTGCCCGCCGCGGCCGATCTCGCGCAGCAGGGCCTCGCGCAGCAGGCCATCGTCCCATTCGCGAAGAAAAGTTTTTACCGCCTGCCGCCGCGCCGGGGGTGTGGCGATCAACGACAGGTCGCGGACGCTGGTCAGCGCCAGATTGAGCGTGCGTGGGATGGGCGTGGCCGTCAGCGTCAGCACGTCCACCTCGGCGCGCAGGGCCTTGAGCCGCTCCTTCTGGCGCACGCCGAAGCGGTGTTCCTCGTCGATGATGACGAGGCCGAGGCGCTTGCAGCGCAGATCGGAGGCCAGCAGTTTGTGGGTGCCGATGACGATGTCGACCGTACCGTCGGCCAGCCCCGCCATGACCGCCGTCTGCTCCTTGCGCGAACGGAAGCGCGACAGGTTCTCAACGCGCACGGGCCAGTCGGCGAAGCGATCCTTGAAGGTCTGGACGTGTTGCTGCGCCAGCAAGGTGGTCGGCACCAGCAGCAGCACCTGGCGGCCGTCGTGCACGGCGACGAACGCCGCGCGCATCGCCACCTCGGTCTTGCCGAAACCGGCGTCGCCGCAGATCAGCCGGTCCATGGGCCGCCCGGCGGTCATGTCATTGACGACCTCGTCGATGGCCCGCGCCTGATCCGGGGTCTCCTCGAACGGAAAGCCCTCGGTGAATACGGAATAGGCGTGGCGGTCGAGCGTGAAGGCGTGTCCCTGGCGCGCGGCGCGCTGGGCGTGCAGCGCCAGCAGTTCCGCGGCCACGTCGCGGACGCGCTCGGCGGCGCGGCGGCGCGCCTTCGCCCAGGCATTGCTGCCCAGCTTGTGCAGCGGTGCGTGTTCCGGATCGACGCCGGCGTAGCGGCTGATCAGTTGCAGCGCGGCCACCGGCACGTACAATTTGTCGCCGCCGGCGTACTCCAGATGCAGAAATTCGCCGGGGATGCCGTCGACGGTCAGCGTGATCAGGCCGCGATAACGACCCACGCCGTGCTGCTCATGCACCACCGGGCTGCCGGGACGCAATTCCGCCAGATCGCGGATGATGGCCTCCGGATCGCGCGTGGCGGCGCGGCGGGCGCGACGCTGCTGTACCGCGCGCTCGCCGAACAGCTGCACCTCGCTCACCACCGCCAGCGGCGGCGATTCAATCAGCGCGCCGCGGAACAGCGGCGCCACCGTCAATCCCAACCGCGTCTTGCCCGCCATGAAGGCCGGCCAGTCATCGATGAGTTCGGGCGCGAGTTCCTGCCCCCGCATCAGTTCGAGCAGGGTTTCGCGCCGCCCGCCGGATTCCGCCACCAGCAGCACGCGACCGGGGAAATCGTCCAGAAACCGCCGCAACAGCAGAAACGGCTGCGGCGCGTGCACGTCCACCGGCAGCGTGGGTGGCAGTTTTGTCCCGAGATGGATCTCACCGGATGGCACTGCCTCTGCCTCCGCACCCAGCTTGATCAACGGAAAAACGTTGAATGATGTGGAAAGCTCCTCTGGTTCCATAAAGAGATCGGTGGGCGGCAATAACGGCCGCCTGACGTCGTGGCGTCCCTGTTCATGGCGATCTTCGATCTCCTCCCAGAAATGACGCCCCGCGCCGGCTACACCCGCGGCCTCAACGACGAGCGTGCCTTGAGGCAGATAATCAAATAGCGTGGAGGTGCGATCAAAAAACAACGGCAGGTAATATTCCATGCCCGCCGGGCACAATCCCTGGCTGACATCGCTGTACAAGGGAGACCCGGCCGGATTGCCTTCAAACCGCGCACGCCAGCTCTGCCGGAAGGTGCTGATGGCGGCCGCATCGAGGGGAAATTCACGGGCCGGCAGCAATTGCACCGACTCCACGGCGCCGGTGGAACACTGGGTTTCCGGCTCGAAGGTCCGCAGGCTGTCGATGACGTCGTCGAGCAGGTCGATGCGGTATGCCTCCACGACGCCCATCGGGAAGACATCAATCAGGGAGCCGCGGATCGCAAACTCGCCGTGCTCCATCACCTGCGGGACTGCGCGGTAGCCGCAGGCTTCAAGCCGCCGGCGGAAGTCCTCCCGATCGAGTTGCTGGCCACGGCGCAGATCAAACGTCCGGCCTTCGACATAACTCCGCGGACACAGCCGGTGCATGGCGGTCGCCGCCGCTGTCACCACGATGCCGTTTTTCAGTTGCGGCAGCCGGGACAACACCGCCAGCCGATCGGAGAGAACATCCTGCGCCGGGGCGAATTGGTCATAGGGCAGCGTCTCCCGATCCGGGAAATGCAGCAGCGGCAGGCGGCTGGATCGACCGAGGAAGAATTGCAGTTCGGTGAGCAGGCGTTCGGCGGAGAGCGTGTCCGGCGTCAACACCAGCACCGGCCCGGCGTGTGCCAGGGCGGCCTGTGTTATCGCAAGCGACTCGGCGCTGCCGTGCAACTGCCGCCAGCTGATCACCGCGCCCGGTCCCTGTGGCCGCGGCGGCGCGAAGATGCCGGAGTTCATCGAAGAATCTTCAAACGCCGTCGATCTCACGCTCGATGCCGGCGAGGGCCTGGAGTGGATCGGCGGCGCGGGTGACGGGGCGACCGATGACCAGGTAATCCGCGCCCGCGCGCAGGGCTTCCGCGGGCGTGGCCACACGCGCTTGATCAGCGGCGTCGCCACCGGCCGGCCGTATGCCCGGCGTCACCAGCAGAAAATCGCGCGGTAATTCGCGGCGCAGACTTGCGGCCTCGTGCGCTGAACACACAACGCCATCGAGGCCCGCCTTGTGTGTCAGTGCCGCCAACCTTGATACGGCCGCCTCCGGGGTATCCTTCATTCCGATCGCTGCGAGATCTTCGGCGGCGAGACTGGTCAGCACGGTGACCGCCACCAGCAACGGCCGGCGCGGATACCGCTCCATACTTTCACGGGCCGCCATCATCATCGCCTGACCGCCGCTGGCGTGGACATTGATCATCCAGCAGCCCAGGTCGGCGGCGGCGGCGCAGGCCGCCGCCACGGTGTTGGGGATGTCATGGAATTTGAGATCGAGAAACACATCAAACCCCGCCGCCGTCAGTTTCTCCACCGGCGCCGGGCCGGCGCGCGTGAACAATTCCTTGCCCACCTTGACGCGGCAGCGCTTGGGGTCCAGCCGGCGTGTCAGTGCCAGTGCTTCGCCGGCATTATCAAAATCCAGCGCCACAATGATGCGCGGATTCTCTATATGGGAACTCATTTCAAAATTAACTGTGATGTCAGATCCACACGAGAGCTATTGAAGCTTGTGAACAAATCGTCATGAGCACGTCCGGCCGCGAGGAGCACGGAGCGCAGGAACCGGAGTTGGCGCGACAGTCGATGAGGATTCCGGGCACCGCGCGACAAAGCGGATGGGCTGCGCAGTAGATTTAATCACGAGCTTTATTCACCTTCAATGCCGTGGATGGGCTTGACGGTATTCCAATTCTTGCACCCCGGGCACTGCCAGTGCAGCAGCCGCCCGGTGAAGCCGCATTGGTTGCATCGGTATACGGATTTGTTCTCCAGCAATTTGGCAACGAATTCCTTGAGCAGGAGAAAGTTGTCGCGCGCCCTTCCCTCGGCATGTGCCAGCGCGTAGTGCACCAGCCGCTCCAGCCCGCGCACACTGGGCCGCCGGTGCAGGGCGCCGCTCAGATACTCCAGGGCGGTATCGATGCCCTCGCGTTCGGCCAGCAATTCCGCCAGCAACAGCACCGGCGTAATGGCATTGTGCTTTTCCGCCAGGCCGCGCAGATAGATGGTGAACTCATCCATGCGTTTGAGCGAACGGTAACAGCGCAACAACGGGTCCATGGCCTCGGGGAGGAAATCGGGATCCTGTTCCTCGATATGCCGGTAGCGCTCCAGCGCTGATTGCAGATCACCGGCATCCTCCGCCGCCCTGCCCGCCATCAAATTGGCGCGCACGCACTTGGGATCCACCTCCAGCGCGGTGTCGACGAACTGCTGGGCGCGCGCAGGTTCGCGCTGGCGCCAGCTCTCCTCGGCCTGCTCGCAGTAGAAATGCGCAATCATCGGATGCAGGCTGCGGCCGGAGACCTGCTCCAGGCGGCGGGCGGTGTCGATGGCCTTGTTCCAGTCCTGCTCCTGCTGATAGATGTCGACCAGCTGTTTCAGCGACTGGCGGATGTGCATGCCGCCGTCCAGCAATTGCTTGAACAATTCCTCGGCGCGATCCAGCAGGCCCGCGCGCATGTAATCCATGCCCAGTTCCAGCATCGCCAGAGTGCGTTCCTCATCCGACAGGCTGCGGTTGCCGATCAGGTTCTGATGAATGCGGATGGCACGATCGACCTCACCGCGGCGACGGAAGAGATTGCCCAGGGCCAGGTGGGTTTCCACCATTTCACTCTCGATCTCCAGCACCTTGATGAAGACCTCAATGGCCTTGTCGGGCTGCTCATTCAACAGATAATTGATACCGCGGAAATAGTGCGGAGAAAGGCGCTGGCGGGCCTGGCGCGCCTGCGCCCGCCGATGCCGCTCGCCGCGCAGGGCCGCCAGCCAGCCGGAGGCGGCGGCCACCGGGAGCAACAACCAGAACAGGGCGACGCTATCGAAGGGCATTTGAACCAGCCGGAGAAGTGGGCGGCGGCAGCGCAGCAACCTGGCTCCGCCGCAATTGACGGCGCAGCCGCCAGTTCTGGCGCTTGAGTTTGAACAGGGGCCACAGCGAAGCCAGCGCCGCCAGCACGGCGCCGGCGAGCAGGCTTGCGGCCATCAGCACGGACAGCGGCCACTCGATGTGTCCGACGTAGTAATCAAACACCACCGGCCCGGGATTGCGGCTGTACAGCAGCCATCCCAGGGCCACGAGCAGCAGCCAGACGATCAATTTCAGCAGTCGCACCATCAGGGCACCGCGGGTCAGCGGCCGGGGGCCGGCCCACCGCGGGTTTCAGTATAGGGGCAGGCCCGCGGCGCCTGCAAAGGCATGTCTACGAAGCGGCGGCGGTGACGTTGACGCGCTCGCGCAGTTCCTTGCCGGGCTTGAAGTGCGGCACATGCTTGGCCGGCAGCATCACCGGTTCGCCGGACTTGGGATTGCGACCGACACGCGCCGGCCGGTAATGCAGGGAGAAACTGCCGAAACCGCGGATCTCGATGCGCGAGCCCAGCGACAGGGTGCTGGCCATGTGCTCCAGCATGGTGCGCACCGCCAGCTCGACATCGCGGTGTCCCAATTGCGTCTGTTTGCCGGCGAGTATTTCAATCAGTTCCGATTTGGTCATGCGCCCCCCTATAACCTGGCCTGCCCCCTGATGGTGCGGCGCCACCGGTAATGACAGCGACGCTGCGACGTCAGGATTATTTTGCGTCCAGCTTCTTTTTCAAAATATCACCCAAACGGGTGGTCACCGCATCCTTCTCTTGGCTGTACTCCTGCAACGCCGCCTGCTCCTCCTCGCTTTCCTTGGCGCGGATGGACAGCGTCAGGCTGCGTTTCTTGCGATCCACGCCCACCAGCAGGGCTTCGATCTCCTGGCCTTCCTTCAGCACCTTGCGGACGTCATCAACCTCGTTCTGTGACAGCTCGGAGGCGCGGAGCGTGCCCTCGACACCCTCGGCGAGCGTAATCACGGCGCCCTTGGCATCGATGCCCTTGACCACGCCCTTGACGATGCTGCCCTTCTCGTGCACGTCGAGATAATTCGACAGCGGATCCTTCTCCAGTTGCTTGATGCCAAGCGAAATACGCTCCCGCTCGGCGTCCACGGACAGCACAATGGCCTCCACCTGATCGCCCTTCTTGTAGCGACGCAACGCCTCCTCGCCGCTCTCGTTCCACGACAAATCCGAGAGATGCACGAGACCGTCGATGCCGCCCTCCAGGCCGATGAAAATGCCAAAATCCGTAATCGATTTGATGACGCCGGTCACCTTGTCGTTACGGTTGTGCTTGCCGGCGAAATCCTCCCACGGATTGGGCTGGCACTGCTTGATACCGAGCGACACGCGGCGGCGCTCCTCGTCGATATCCAGCACCATGACCTCGACCTCCTGGCCCACGTGCACCAGCTTCGAGGGATGCACGTTCTTGTTGGTCCAGTCCATCTCGGAGACATGCACCAGCCCCTCGACGCCGTCCTCGATCTCGACGAAGCAGCCGTAGTCGGCGATGTTGGTGACCTTGCCGAACAGCCGGGTCTTGACCGGATAGCGGCGCGCCAGATCGACCCACGGATCATCGCCCAATTGCTTCAGGCCCAGCGACACGCGCATGCGCTCGCGGTCGAACTTGAGCACCTTGACCTCGACCTCCTGGCCGATCTGCACCACCTCGGAGGGATGCTTGACGCGCTTCCATGCCATATCGGTGATGTGCAGCAGGCCGTCGATGCCGCCGAGATCGATGAAGGCGCCGTAATCGGTCAGATTCTTGACGATGCCCTTGATGGTGGCGCCTTCCTTCAGGCTGCTGATCAGGGTCTCACGTTCGGCGCTGCCCTCGCTTTCGACCACCGCGCGGCGGGAGACGACCACGTTGTTGCGCTTGCGATCGACCTTGATGATCTTGAACTCCAGCGGCTTGCCTTCCAGATAACTCGTGTCGCGCACCGGACGCACGTCGACCAGCGAGCCGGGCAGGAAGGCGCGCACGCCCTCGATGTCCACCGTGAATCCGCCCTTGACCTTTTCCGTGATCACGCCGGTGACCGTCTCGGCGGCCTCGGCGGCCTTCTCCAGCCGCGTCCACGCCATGGCGCGCTTGGCCTTCTCGCGGGAAAGCTTGGTCGCGCCGGTGCCGTCTTCCACGGCGTCCAGCGCCACGTCCACATGATCGCCTACGTTGATTTCGAGCCCCCCGCCCTCGGTGCGGAACTGCGCGGCGGGGATGAGACCTTCGGACTTCAGTCCGGCGTTGATGGTGACCCACTCTTCATCGATGGCCACCACGGTGCCGGTGACGATGGCGCCGGGCCGCATCTTGGCGCCACTGATACTCTGTTCAAATAATTCTGCGAAACTCTCCGTCATGATTGGAAAACCCTGGTTCCGGAGGCAGGACCCCCGTCCTCTACTGTGTAAACCGCGCTACTCGCGGGTTGTGGTTGAAATTTGATCCCGGTGCATTCGCGCCGGAATCCCTGACTGCTCCCTTGGATATTTCTTCCCACGTCGAACTGGCGTCAGGAAAATACCTTAAGAACTCAACAGTCCCTGCTCACGGACATATCGCATCACCTGCCCGATCACTGCCTCGATACCCAATGCCGTCGTATCGACCAGCTTGGCGTCGGCGGCCGGGATAAGCGGCGACACGGCGCGCCCGCGATCGCGTTCGTCGCGGGCGAGGATGTCCTCGAGAAGGGCGCGCAGACTAACATCAATCCCTTTTTGTTTCAACTGGTTATGGCGTCGCCGGGCGCGTTCCTCCGGACTGGCGGTTAGAAACAGTTTAAGCGCCGCATCGGGGAAAACCACGGTCCCCATATCGCGGCCATCGGCCACGAGCCCCGGAGGCTGCCGGAAGGCGCGCTGACGCTTGAGCAACGCCGCCCGCACGGAGGGAAAAGCCGCGACCCGGGAGGCCGCGCCACCTGCCTCCTCGGTGCGAATGGCGGCGCTGACATCGCCGCCATTGAGCAAAATGGCCATACCGTGTTCGGCGCGAGGATCCGGGACGAATCGCAAATCGAGGTTTGCCGCCAATGCCGCCAGAGGCTGTTCCGCAACCAGACTCACGCCGGCGCGTTGCGCCGCCAGGCCCACCACGCGGTACAGCGCGCCGCTGTCCAGAAAGTGCCAGCCCAGCGTCTGCGCCAGCCGCTGGCACACCGTGCCCTTGCCCGTGCCACTGGGTCCATCCACCGTGATCACCGGCACATTGCTCAAGGCTGCCCCCGTATTGCCAACCCGGCGGCTTGTGCGCATTCGACGAAACCGGGGAACGAGGTGGCGACGTTGGCGCAGTCACGGATTTTGATCGGCGCCGCGGCGCGCAGGGCGGCGATGGCGAACGACATCGCGACACGGTGATCGCCATGGCTGTCGATCTCCCCACCGTTGAAAATTGCAGCCCCATCCCCGCCTTTGCCCATGATGCGCATGCCATCCGCCAAGGGTTGGGCATCGATGCCCAGCCGTTGCAGGCCTTCTGCCATGACGGCGATACGATCACTTTCCTTCACGCGCAACTCCGCGGCGCCGGTCAATACAGTCTCGCCGGAAGCGGCGGCGGCGGCAATGAAGATGGCCGGGAATTCGTCGATGGCCGACGGCACCAAGCGCTCGTCGATGCGAATGCCGCACAAGGCACCACCGCGCACGCGTATGTCGGCGACCGGCTCACCGCCTGCCGTGCGTTCATTCAACAATCGCAGATCGGCGCCCATGGTCTTCAGGATATCGATGATGCCGGTGCGTGTCGGATTGACGCCGACATCCTTCAAGGTCACGTCGGAACCGGGCGTAATCGCGGCCCCAACCATGAAAAACGCAGCTGAGGAAATATCGGCCGGCACGGTAATCGGCGCTGCGCGCAACTGCTGGCCGCCGTGTATCGACACGCGAATGCCATCGACGTCGATCCCGACACCGAAGGTCTTAAGCATGCGCTCGGTATGATCGCGCGAGGGCGCAGGCTCGGTGATCGTGGTCACGCCGCTCGCATACAAACCCGCCAGGAGCAGGCAGGATTTCACCTGGGCACTGGCGACCGGCATCTCATAATCAATACCGGCAAGCTTTCTGTCGCCGTGAATGTAGAGCGGCGCCGTGCCGGCGGGCGTGGTGTCGATGCGCGCGCCCATCTGCGAAAGCGGTTCGACCACGCGACGCATCGGCCGCTTTGACAGGGACTCGTCGCCAACCAGCGTGGTATCGAATTTTTGTCCCGCCAGCAAACCCGTCAGCAGACGCATGGAAGTACCGGAGTTGCCGAGATTGAGCGGGCCGGCGGGCGCCTTCAAGCCATGCAGTCCCGCGCCATGCACCACCACCCGATCCCCGGTGCGCTCGATACGCACGCCCATGGTCCGGAAAGCGGCGACTGTAGCCAGCGTGTCCTCGCCTCCCAAAAATCCGCTGATATCGGTGACGCCTTCGGCGATCGCGCCCAGCATCAAGGCACGATGAGAGATGGACTTGTCGCCCGGCACGCGCAACGTGCCGCACAATTTTGCTCCCGGCTGCACTTCGAACTGCGGGTGGCCCTTCGAACTCATTTGCGCGGCGGCAGGGAATCGCGCAGCGCTTTCGCACGAGCGAAGATTTTTTCCAGCGCCGCGGCGTCCTGCGCGGCAACCGCAGCGCGAATGGTGTTCAGCGCAGCAAGATATTCATCCAAGGCCGTGAGCAGCGCTTCGCGATTGGCGAGCGCGATGTCGCGCCACATCACCGGCGGGCTCGAGGCCACGCGTGTCAGATCGCGGAACCCGCCGGCGGCGAAGCGCAGCACCTCGCTCTGCGGCTTTGTCGCGGCCAGCACGTCCGCGAGCGCATAGGCCACCAGATGCGGCAGATGGCTGGTACGGGCGAGGATGACGTCATGGTGGACGGCGTCCATCTGCTCCACCTGCGCGCCCACGAGCTCCCACATCCGCTGCACCTTCGACAATGCGCTCATACGCGTCTCGGGTTGCGGACAGAGGATGACGCGATGGCCGCTGTAAAGATCAGCAAAACCGGCCTCCACGCCGCTTTTCTCCGTGCCGGCAATGGGATGACCCGGCACAAAATCGGCAAAGCGCGCGCCGAGCGCCGTGCGCGCGTCCGCAATCACGTTCGCCTTGGCGCTGCCGGCGTCCGTCACCACGGTCTCCGGCGCCAGGTGATCGCGGATTTTTTCAAAGAGCGAGCGCATGGCGCCGATGGGCGTCGCCAGCATCACCACGTCGGCATCGCGAACGGCATGGATCGGGTCGGTTGAGTAGCGATCAATGACGCCGAGTGTGACCCCCTTCTCCAGATCGGCGGCGTTGCGACCGCAGCCGATCACCTCGCCCACCGCCCGCATGCGTTTCAGGGCCAGCGCCAGCGAACCGCCGATGAGACCGACGCCGATGACGGCCAGCCGCGTTATGAAAGGCACTTTGCTCACGGTCTCTATTTCCCCAATGACCTCTGCAGCGCCGTAAGGAAGCGCGCGCTTTCGGTTTCGAGGCCGACGGTAATGCGCAAATGCTCCGGCATACCGTAGTTGGCGATGGGCCGCACGATCACGCCCTGCCGCAGCAGCGTCTCGTAGACCACCGCGGCATCGCCCACCTTCACGCAGATGAAATTGCCAACGGAGGGGATGAATTCAAGTCCAAGTCCGCGGAAGCCCGCCTCCAGCTGTCGCAGGCCGCGCTCGTTCAGAGCAACGCTCTTTCGCACGTGCGCCTGATCTCGGAGTGCGGCGGCGGCACAGGCCAGCGCCAGGCCATTGACGTTGAACGGCTGGCGTACGCGATTCAATACATCCGCCACCTGCGGATGAGAAACGCCGTAGCCGATGCGCAAGCCCGCCAGCCCGTATATTTTCGAGAACGTGCGCGTGACCACCAGATTCGGAAATTCACCCAGCCAGCGCATGCTGTCGGGATATTCCGGATCAGTGACGAATTCGAAGTAGGCCTCGTCCACCACCGCGATCACGTGCGCCGGCAGCGCGCGCAGAAAACCGTGCAGCGCGTCGCGTTTGATCCACGTGCCGGTGGGGTTGTTTGGATTGGCGATGAACACGACCCGCGTCTGCGCGGAGAGCGCTTCGTGCATCGCCGCCAAATCATGGCCGTAATTACGCGCCGGCGTCACCACCGCGCGGCCGCCGACCGCCAGCGTCACCAGCGGATACACGGCGAAGGCATGCTCGGAGAAAATCACCTCGTCGCCCGGCGACACGAAGGCGCGCGCCACCAGTTCCAGCACGTCATTGGAACCGTTGCCGAGCGTGATCTGACTGGTGTCGATCTTGAGATGTCGGGACAGCGCCTGCTTGAGCGCGAAACCATTGCCGTCGGGATAGCGGTGCAGTTCAGTCGCCGCTTCTCCGATCATCGCGAGCGCCCCGGGGCTCGGTCCCAGCGGATTCTCGTTGGAGGCGAGCTTGATGACATCGGCGATGCCGTATTCGCGCTGCAACTCCTCAATCGGCTTGCCCGGCTGGTACGGTTGCAGACCGCGCACGCCCGGCACAGCCAGTTCCAGAACATCGCACCTCCTGGGCAACGCAGTCATGCCGGCGCAGGAGGTTTTCAAAGCACCGCGCGGGGATAGGAGCCCAGCAGCTTGACCATGGCGGCGCGTTCGCGCAAACGATCAATCGCTGCCGCCACCGGCGGGCTGTCGGTATGGCCCTCGATGTCCACGAAGAAATAGTAATCCCACATGCCGCGCCGCGACGGGCGCGATTCGATGCGCGTCATGCTGATGCCGCCCTCGGCGAAGGCGCCCAGAACGTGATGCAGCGCGCCGGGCTTGTTGGGCGTGGAAAACAAGAGCGAGGTCTTGTCATCGCCGCTGGGCGGCACGGACTCATGGCCGATGACCAGAAAGCGCGTGGTGTTGGATGGATCGTCCTCGATGCCGGCCGCCAGCGATCGCAAGCCGTATAACTCCGCCGCCGCCTCGCCGGCGATCGCGGCCGTGCCGGCCCTGGCGGCCGCACGGCGGGCGGCGCCGGCGTTACTGGACACCGGCTCGCGGACGGCGTGCGGCAATTCCTTGTCCAGCCAGTGCCGGCACTGAGCCAGCGCCTGTGCATGCGCGTACACGCGCCGCACGGTGCGGAGCGTTTTGCCCCTGCTCAGCAGATGATGGCGGATGCGCAACTCGACCTCGCCGCATATGGTCAGCGGTGATTGCATGAAGCTGTCGAGCGTGTGATGAATGACGCCTTCAATGGAATTTTCCACCGGCACGAGGCCATAGTGGCAGGCGCCCGCCTCAACCTCACGGAACACCTCTTCGATGGAGGCATGGGGCGCGGTCCTGACCGAGTGGCCGAAATGCTTGTGCGCGGCGGCCTGGGTATAGGTGCCTTCCGGGCCGAGATAGGCCACGCGCAACGGCTGCTCCAGCGCCAAGCAGGCCGACATGATCTCGCGGAACAACCGCGCGATTTCCTCATTGGCCAGCGGTCCGCAATTGCGTTCGAGAATGCGCCGCAGGATCTGCGCCTCGCGTTCCGGCCGGTAGCGGGTGGCTTCACCCTGCGCCTCCTTGACGCCGGCAACCTGGCCCGCCAGTGCCGCGCGTTGCGCGATCAAATCCAGCAATTGATCGTCCACGGCATCGATCTGCGCACGCAGGGATTCGAGATTGCGATTTTCTCCCCTGCCCCTGTTCCGATCTTTGCCCATGGTGTCACCCGATCAGGATTTCGCGTCCGCGTTCGACACGGGTTCCTCGCCGTTGCCGTTGCCGTTGCCGTTGCCGTTGCCGTTGCCGTTGCCGTTGCCGTTGCCGTTGCCGTTGCCGTTGCCGTTGCCGTTGCCGTTGCC